>NZ_JBFUCA010000106.1:0-10502 GCF_056405475.1 Polaromonas sp. P1_G4 | reverse complement strand
GCGGTAGTGACCACACGACTACGCAAATCGAGCAATGATTCACCGCCAGCGGGCGCAAATTCCGGGTCCCGCTTGCGCCATCGCATCGACTGCTCGGGCAGCAGCGCCTCGATCTCCGAAAAGGTTTTCCCTTCAAAGTCGCCGAAGCCGCGCTCCCGCAGGCCTTCCTCACGCGTCACCTCGATGCCCAGTGCACGGCCCAGGTACTCCGCGGTTTCCCAGGCGCGTGTCAGATCGCTGGCGTAGATGGCGGTGATGGGTTCCTCGGCCAGCGCGAGCGCCATGCGCTCAGCCTGCCGGCGTCCAATGTCATTGAGGGGAATGTCCAGATGGCCCTGGATGCGGGTATCCACATTCCAGGTGGTCTCCCCATGCCGTATGGCAATAACGCGCGTCACTTCAGTCATGACACACCAACACGAAGGGGGTAATAGAAGCGAGAAGCGGTGCTAAGCCAGCCAGGGCCGCGGAACCGGCTTTGCCGGGCCGCAGGCGCAGCGGCCCCCCCCGGGGGGCAGCGTAGTACGCGAAGCGACAAGCGTGGGGGCCACATCTACCTTGGGATCTCCACATTGATGCGGCGTGTCCCCGGCGGCGGCTGCGGGAAGCCGCGCAGTGCCGAGTCCAGCATGGCGGGCAGCACCGCCGGGGTGTCCGACCAGACGCCGTCGTGCAGGGCCCGTGTTTCATAGGCGACCTGGTTGGTGCGAAGGTCGCGCATCACGATGCTCAGCTCGCGCTTGAAATAGGTCGGCTCCGAGATTCCGCCGCCGATTGGGAACGACAGGCCGACCCCGACGCCGCGGCTACCGCCGCCCATGAACACACCGCTTCCAAACCCAAAACCGCCGTAGGGACTGTAGCCATAGGGGCCGCGGTCGATGATCTGGGTGTTGGCCACAATCTGCACGCTGTAGCGTGCGGCGGGCGGATTGAGCTCCATTCCCACCTTGGCCAGGGCGCTGCGCGCCATGCCCTCGAGGGCCTCCTGCGGCGAACCCGGGGCCTGCTGGGAGGGCAGGCGCTCAAAGCGGTAAGGTGTGCCCGGCGCCGGCGGCGCGCCGTTCCAGTTGTAGAAGGCAGTGACATCACTGTCGACCAGGCGCACGGTGGAACAACCCGCCATGACAAAAGCCATGGCAGCCATGAAGAAAATCGCGAACGCACGTTTCATGAGACCTCCAAAGCAATGAGTTGTTGAAAAACGAAGAACGCTGAAAAAACCAGTCAACCGGAATGAACACCGATCACGGACAATCCCGGAGGCACCGGCTCCCGGAACTCCTCAGTGTCAAAAGCCTTGTCGCCTTCCGGGTCGGCAATGCCCGTTGTCTTGATGCCCTTGAAATCGTGGCGCTTGTTGTCCATCAGGTGCGAAGGCACGATGTTTTGCAGTGACGCGAACATGTTTTCCAGCCGGCCGGGGAATTTTTTCTCCCATTCGCGCAGCATGTTGCCGACCTGCTTGCGCTGCAGGTTTTCCTGGCTGCCACACAGCGTGCACGGGATGATGGGAAATTCGCGCACCTGCGCCCAGCGCGTCAGGTCTTTCTCGGTCACGTAGGCCATGGGGCGGATGACGACGTTCTTGCCGTCGTCGCTCACCAGCTTGGGCGGCATGCCCTTGAGCTTGGCCGCAAAAAACATGTTGAGGAAAAACGTCTGCAGCATGTCGTCGCGGTGGTGGCCCAGCGCAACCTTTGTACAGCCGAGTTCACCCGCGACACGGTACAAAATGCCGCGGCGCAGGCGCGAGCACAGCGAGCACAGTGTTTTGCCTTCGGGGATCACGCGCTTGACGATGCTGTAAGTGTCCTGGTTTTCGATATGGAAGGGTACGCCAAGCTTGCCGAGATAGTCCGGCAGGATGTGCTCCGGGAAACCGGGCTGCTTCTGGTCGAGGTTGACGGCCACCAGTTCGAAATTGATGGGCGCTCGCTTTTGCAGCTTCAGCAAAATGTCGAGCATGGCGTAGCTGTCTTTGCCGCCCGAGACGCACACCATGACCTTGTCGCCCTCTTCAATCATGTTGAAGTCGACGATGGCGCGGCCGACTTCGCGGCATAGGCGTTTTTCCAGTTTGTGGTCTTCGCGCTCGATCTTCATGCTGTTTTGCACGCGCGCGGAGCTTTCCTGCTGCTCGTGTTCCGCGACAGCATCTTCCCAAACAGCACTCATATCATTCACTCCCATATCGTTCACCACTGTCCCGTCTCGATGCGAATGGCTACTTCGCAGTCGTCAAAAATTTCAAGTTTGGCGATCTTCACCCGCACGCCCAGCACGCCGGGCAACTTCATCAGCCGGTGCGCCAGCTTGCCGATCAGGCTTTCCAGCAAGTTGACGTGTTCCGAGGTGCATTCGGTGATGATGATCTGCCGCACCTTGCGGTAATCCAGCACATGGTGGATGTCGTCGTCATGGGGCAGCAGCGGCTGTGTGCCCAGGTTCAGTTCGGCATCGACCTGGATCGGTTGCGGCGCGGTTTTTTCGTGATCCAGAATGCCCAGGTTGGCGTCAAAGCGCAAACCGGTGAGATTCAGGATCTGGGTGCCCCGGGAATTGAACATGGTGCCAGTCTGTAGTGGGTCAGTTGTGGTGATGTGTAAGCCGTTGCCGATGGCTTACATCAGCGAAAAATCGCGCTCGAACTTCATCAGGTGCTGGCCGCCATCCACCAGCAGCGTGGTGCCGGTGATGGAGCTGTTCTCCAGTGCAAACTTCACCGCGGCCGCCACGTCGGCCGGGGTGGACGACCGGCCCAGCGGCGACAGCTTGTGGCGGGCCTCGAATTGTTCGTCGGTGAGCAGGTGGCTGGTCAGCGTCAGTCCCGGCGCAACGCCGACCACACGAACCTGCGGCGCCAGCGCCAGCGCCAGCATGGTGCCGGCCGCTTCCAGCGCGGCCTTGGAAAGCGTGTAGCTGAAAAAGTCGGGGTTCTGGTTCCAGAGCTTCTGGTCCAGCAGGTTGACGACGGCCCCCCTGGCACCGCGCGAGGCCACATGCGCATGCAGGGCCTGGGCCAGCACGATGGCGGCGCCGGTGTTGCTGTGCAGATGCCGGTCCATGGCGGCGAAACCGAAACTGGCGGCGCTGTCTTGTTCAAAGGTCGAGGCGTTGTTCACCACGGCATCGACCTGGCCCATGCGCTCGACCACGGCCGGCAATAGGCCGCGCACTGCCGTTTCGTCGTTTAAATCCGCATGAAAAGCGGCTGCAGCGCCCGACAGTTGTGCGCAAGCAGCTACTGTTTTAATAGCATCTTCCTCGGAGCTGCGGTAGTGCACCGCCACCTGCCAGCCGCCGGCCGCGAGCGCCAGCGCGATGTCGCGGCCCAGCCGCCTGGCGGCGCCGGTCACGAGGACAACGGGTCGGGATGATGGCGGGGTTGGGGTCATGGGTGGTGAGGGTTGGCAAAAAAGGTCGGGGACGTATCGCCGACAATTGCAGGCGGTGACAAACATGACCCAGACGACCAATCCCCCTATTTTACCGACCGGCCTCGCCGACCACATCGCCAGGGCCATTGACGCTGCCGGCGGCTGGATCGGGTTTGACCGTTTCATGGACATGGCGCTTTACACGCCCGGCTGGGGTTATTACGCCAATGCCTCGCGCAAATTCGGCCTGATGCCGCAGTCGGGCAGCGATTTTGCGACGGCCCCGGAGATGTCCGCCCACTTTGGCCGGGCGCTGGCCAGGCAGGTGAAAGAAGCCCTTGCGGCAACCGGCACCACGGAAATCTGGGAATTCGGCGCCGGCTCGGGCGCCCTGGCGCACCAGTTGCTGGATGCGCTGGGCGACTCTGTCACGCAGTACCGCGTCGTCGATTTGTCGGGCAGCCTGCGCGAGCGCCAGCAGGAACGGTTGCAGGCTTTTGCCGGCAAGGTGGACTGGGTAGCGGAGCTCCCGGCGCAGATGCGGGGCGTGGTGGTGGGCAACGAAGTACTGGATGCCATGCCGGTGAAGCTGCTCGCGCGGCTCAACAACACCTGGCATGAGCGCGGCGTGGCCCGCCTTGAGGGAGGATTTGTCCATGCCGACAGCCCGACCGATCTCCGGCCTCCCATTGAAGTGGAAGGCGAACACGATTACGTCACAGAAATCCATCGGCAGGCGGAAGGCTTCATGCGGACACTGGCCGACCGGCTGGACGCCGGCGCTGTGTTCCTGCTCGACTACGGCTTTCCCGAACACGAGTACTACCATCCGCAACGCAGCATGGGCACGCTGATGTGCCACCGTGGCCACCTGGCCGATGCCGATGCGCTGGCGGACGTGGGCGACAAGGACATCACGGCGCATGTCAACTTCACCGGTGTTGCCCTGGCAGGGCAGGAAGCCGGCCTGCAGGTGCTGGGCTACACCAGCCAGGGGCGGTTTTTGCTCAATTGCGGCTTGCTGGACGGCATGGAAAACGCCAGCCTGCCAGACCGGGTGATGTTGCAAAAGCTGGTGAACGAGCATGAAATGGGCGAACTGTTCAAGGTGATCGGCTTTGCGGTGGATTCTCCGGACGCTCCTTATTCAGGATGGGAAGCATCGGGGTTTTCTCAGGGCGACAGAAGCCACACCCTGTAGGGCCCCCGCGCCACAATGCCCTATATGAAAGCACCTCCATGATTCGCTGGATGATCGTGATTTTCCTGATCCTGGTGGTCATCAGCGGCCTCACGCCCTGGCTGCACAAGCTGGGCTTCGGCAGGCTGCCAGGCGATTTCCGCTTCAGGCTATTTGGCCGGGAATGGTTTATTCCATTGGCGACCACGGTGTTGCTAAGCCTGATCGCCACGCTGGTTGCCAAACTCATATGAAACAAATCACGCCAAAAGACTACGCGCACCCCTTCTGATGACAGATAGCATCTATCCTCAATGCGCATTGACTGATCCATCCATCGGCCCACCTCTGGAGACCCGGCCTTGAACGCAAACTCCCCCTTCCCGATACCCGCTCAGATTCCCGTGCTGCCCAAGGGCTCCGCACCCTTGCTGTGCGTTGACGTAGGCGGAACCAAGGTGGCCGTCAGCGTGGCCGATGAGCAAGGCGTGCGGGGCCGGGTGACCGAAGCCACCGTTAAACAGGGCAGCCGCGACGCCCTGGGCCAGCAGGTTCTGGCGTTGATGGCACGCAGCTGCGCCGAGGCGGGCATCGATCCCTCAGCCGTTTCGGCAGTGGGCGTCGCATCGTGCGGACCGTTTGCGCTGCACGACGGCCTGATCGAGCTGACAACCCCCAACATCTGCGGCGGCATGGCCGGCAAGGCGCGTGGCCTGCCCAACGACTGGCTCAGCGTGCCGCTGGAAGCACCGCTGCGCCAGGCCTTTCCCAACGTACGCGTAGAAAACGACGGCATCGCCGCACTCGAGGCCGAGCGCCGCTGGGGCGCCCTGCAGGGTCTGGAGCACTGCGCTTATGTGACCTGGAGCACCGGCGTCGGTGTTGGCCTGTGTGTTGATGGCCGGGTGCTGCACGGCAAGCACGGTAATGCGGGCCACGCCGGCCACATGTTTGTGAGCGACAGCCATGACGCACTGTGCGGCTGCGGCAATATCGGCGACCTGGAAGCCTTGGTGGCCGGCAATGCGATAGAGCGGCGGTTTGCCGGCGCGGGCCACGCCGGCGCGATCAACCTCTTTGCCGCCGCGCGCGCGGGCGATGCCAGCGCAACGGTGATGGTCGACGAGCTTTGCCGGGTGATGGGTCGCGCCCTTTACAACCTTGTGGTCACGCTGGATCTCCAGCGCATCAGCCTCGGAGGGAGCGTGTTCCTGAATCACCACGACTATCTTTTGCCGCGCCTTCGGGCCCAGATACAGGGCAAGCTGCCGGCCCTCACGGATGGCGTTGAACTGGTGACGGCCGGGCTGGGCGAACGGGTCGGGGATTTTGCAGCTTTGGCACTGGTGAGTTGACGCGACTGCCGGCAGAAAAAACTAGCCCTGCCCCGAAGCCTCGGTCGCTTCAGCCTTCTTCACCACCCTCACCTGCGGCGACAGCTGCCAGAAAATCCCCGCTGATGCCAGCGTGATCAGCCCCATCGCGGCGAACGTCGCCTGGAAGGAGTGCAGCGTCTGCACGGCCTCGCCGGCACCAAAGAAGCCCGTGAAAGCGGCCAGCACCGCGCCCGCTGCGGCCACGCCCATGCTCATCGCCAGCATCTGCACCATCGACAGCAAACTGTTGCCGCTGCTGGCCATGCTGCTGTCCAGGTCGCGCAGGGTCACGGTGTTCATCGCAGTGAATTGCATCGAGTTGACCGCGCCAAAACATGCCAGCTGGAGGATGTGCAGCCACAGCGGCTGCGCCGGTGTCACGAAAGCAAAACTCGCCATCGTCAGGCCCACCATCGCGGTGTTCGTCACAAGCACCCTGCGATAGCCGTAGCGAGTGATCAGCGGTGTGGTGAAGCGCTTGACCAGCATGCTCGCCACGGCAACCGGCACCATCATCATCCCCGCCTGCAACGGCGAATAGTCCAGGCTGACCTGCAGCAGGAGTGGCACCAGGAAAGGCATGCACGAGCTGCCCAGGCGTGAGAACAAATTGCCCAGCAGTCCGATGCTGAGCGTGGGAATCGAGAACAGCCGCGGCGAAAACAGCGGGTCAGGGCGTTTGGCGGCATGCAGCCAGTACGCGGTAAGGCTGGCCATGCCGAACACCAGCAGCACCAGCACGCTGGCCTGTTTCAGGCCCAGGCCCGACAGCCCGTCCACCGCCAGCGACACGGCCACCATGCCGAAGGCCAGCAAAAGGTAGCCCGGCAGGTCGAAACGCGGCATTTGAAGCCGCGGGTTGTCCTCCATGTAGAAAAGCGTCGCCACGCAGCCCAGTACCCCCACCGGAATGTTGATGAGGAACACCCAGTGCCAGGAAGCCACCTGGACCAGCCAGCCGCCCAGCGTGGGCCCGATCAGCGGGCCAACCAGGCCCGGAACGGCAATGAAGCTCATGGCCTGCAAAAAGCGCTCGCGCGGAAAGGCGCGCAGCACGGCCAGCCGGCCCACCGGCAGCAGCAGCGCCCCGCCCATCCCCTGCACCACCCGCGCCGCCACCAGCTGCATCAGGTTGCCGGACAGCGCGCAGGCGATGGAGCCAATGACGAACAGCGAGATCGCCCCCACATACACCCGCCGCGTGCCAAAGCGGTCGGCGATCCAGCCGGACGCGGGGATCAGCATGGCCATGGTGAGGGAATAGGCCACCACCACCGACTGCATGCGCAAAGGGCTTTCGCCAAAGCTGCGGGCCATGGCCGGCAAGGTGGTGTTGACGATGGTGGCGTCCAGCGTCTGCATGAAAAAGCCGATAGCTACCAGCCAAAGCAGCATGCGCAATGATTTTTCTTCTGCCTGCATGGATAAGAGATGCGAAAGTGCGAACTTGGTTCACCGCATGGGAAATCAAGAAGACAAGAGGATGGCCGGACAGCAAAAAGCCGCCCCGAAGGCGGCTTTTAAAGCGAAAGCGTTGAGTTCCGCCTCAGGCCGAGAAGCTGGATCCGCAGCCGCAGGTGCTGGTGGCGTTGGGGTTCTTGATGACGAATTGCGCGCCTTCAAGGTCGTCCTTGTAGTCGATTTCGGCGCCCACAAGATACTGGTAGCTCATGGCGTCGATCAGCAGGGACACGCCATTTTTGGTCATGGTGGTGTCGTCTTCGTTGGTGATTTCATCGAAGGTGAAACCGTACTGGAAACCGGAGCAGCCCCCGCCCTGCACAAAGACGCGCAGCTTCAGATCCGGGTTGCCTTCTTCGGCGATCAGCTCAGCCACTTTGGACGCGGCGCTGTCGGTGAAGACAAAGGGCGCGGGCATTTCGGTCTGGATATTTTCGGCAACGGCACTCATGGGGACTCCAATACATAAAGCGAATCAGGGTTCGCGATTCGAGGCTTTCAAGCCTCTGGCGACACTTATGGCAAATAGTACAGCAATTCAATCAACCATAACGCCCATGCGTGTTAGGCCCGGCGGTCTATTTGTGAGCGCTTACTCGCCCAATTCACCCCCACCAATCAGATGTTGTTGGCGGCCAGTTTGAGCGTGGGTTTTTCTTCTAGTTCCGCGTGGCTTGTAGCGCGCAACTGTCCGAAGATGACGGCGCCCTGGTGCATTTCAAGCGCCTTGTAAGACACGTCGCCCTCGATTTTGGCTTTGGGCTGCAATTCAAGCAGCTCGGATGCGTGGACAGGGCCCATCACCCGGCCATTGATGATCACATGGTCGGCATGAATATGGCCGGTCACGGTGGCGGACTCGCTGATCACCAGAATGCTGGAGCTGCCTTCGGCGGCGCGGATGTCGCCGATCACTTCACCGTCGATCCGCAGGCCGTCGGTGAATTTCAGGTTGCCCTCAATGCAGCTGCCTTGGGCGATCAGGCTTTTGATGGGCGGCTGCTTCTTTTTTCCAAACATACAAAGGTTCCTGTGCTGGGGTGGCGGTGGAAGGGGAAATCGGGGAGAAATTCTCAAAGCTTGAAGGTCTGGGCAGATCTGACCGCTGTCCCCTCAATGACTTTAGCTGTAACTGTTTGTACCATGGCTTGGGGGGGCAAGTCGAGGACACCTTCCACACGAAGGTACTGTTTGAACTGTAAAGTTTGCGGTCCGCCGGGCAAAGTCATCGTCCAGGGTTTTCCGTCCTGCGTGCCATGAACCGTCAGGTCAAGTTTCCCGTTGAAATTAGGCGCACCTTTGACGGGCTGGATCACCAGGACCTGCCATTTGAGCTGGGTTCCCGACAATACCTCGGCCTGCAGGCTGCGGATGGCGACAACCTCGGCGCTGCCAGCCGGCAAAAGCTTCTGAAAAAATCCCAGGTCGTCGCGCAGGCTGCGGTTGTCGCTCTCCAGCTGCCGGATCTGGCTCATCATCTTTTCCTGCACCGCTTTTTCGGCCGTGAGCAGGCTGCCTGAAGTATTGGCAATCGATTGCGCCCTGTCGCGGTCTGCACGCAAAGTGACCACTTCCTGACGCAACACGCTGATCTCTTCCCTGGCATCGGTATCCACGCCCGCAATCCCCTTGCCGAACTCGAAGGCCCAGAGGGCGACCGCTGCGGAAAACCCCAGCATCAGGGCACCGGCGATCCACCGCAAGGGCCAGGGGAGCGAGCTGCGCACCGACATGCGCGGGGAGCTGATCGTCAGCCGGCGGCGAAACAGGCGAAATTTCAAATCGGGGACCCTGCAGTTTTCGGTTCGAGGAGCTGCATTGTGCACGCAGACATCCGCTGAACCGCCCGATTCAGCCGTAAAGCCGGGTAAGGCTTTGCATCAGGAAAACTAAACGCTTACAAAGCATTGACAGGACGTTGCGGTCGCCACACAAATGCTTCGGCCATGAAAAAAGCCGCCGGGTAAACCAGGCGGCTTTTCGGGGACAGCGAAAGCGGCTAAATGTCGATTTAGCGCTTGCTGAACTGCTTGCGGCGGCGAGCTGAGCGGAAACCGACTTTTTTACGTTCGACTTCACGTGCATCGCGGGTCACAAAGCCAGCCTGGCTCAGGGCCGGCTTGAGCGTTGCGTCGTAATCGATCAGCGCACGGGTGATGCCGTGGCGCACTGCGCCGGCCTGGCCGGACTCGCCGCCGCCGTGGACGTTGACCATGATGTCAAACGTCTCGACGTGGTTCGTCAGAAACAGGGGTTGGCGGCAGATCATGATCGAGGTTTCACGACCGAAGAACACCTGGATGTCACGGTCATTGATCGTGATCTTGCCGGTGCCTTTTTTGATAAACACACGGGCGACGCTGGATTTGCGACGGCCGGTGCCATTGTTCCATTCACCAATCATCAATGGCTCCTTAGATGTCCAGCACTTTAGGCTGTTGGGCGGTATGCGGGTGCTCTGCACCACCGTACACCTTGAGTTTCTTGATCATGGCGTAGCCGAGCGGGCCCTTGGGCAGCATGCCCTTGACGGCTTTTTCCAAAGCGCGGCCGGGGTGCTTGGCTTGCATGTCGCGGAAATTGGTGGCAGTGATGCCGCCTGGATAACCGGAATGGCGATAGTAGATCTTGTCAGTCGACTTGGCGCCGGTGACGCGCAGCTGGGCTGCATTGATGATGACGATGAAGTCACCGGTATCGACGTGAGGCGTATAAATGGCCTTGTGTTTGCCGCGCAAACGGAGAGCAACTTCGCTGGCTACTCGTCCGAGGACCTTGTCGGTCGCGTCAATCACAAACCACTCGTGCGTCACGTCAGCGGGTTTTGCGCTGAACGTTTTCATGAGTTTTCTTTCGAAAAAATGGTTTGTCGGGTTCTTTTCTGCGGTCGGTGTTCTTCTGATGAGAACCTCTTAGGCAGTATTTCAAGCTCTGCCGCGGAACCACTAGGCGCTGCAGAGCCCACGATTATATGAAAAATCAAGGACTTGCGTCAATATTCAGCCGGGTTTAAGGCATTTCCCCCATGCAAGAAGGTAGGATAGACCCATGTTTTCCTATCGCCACGCCTTCCACGCAGGCAACCACGCCGACGTGCTCAAGCAC
>NZ_JBFUCA010000105.1:0-10532 GCF_056405475.1 Polaromonas sp. P1_G4 | reverse complement strand
AGCAGGACACCCATCCGTGGTCTCTATGAAGTGCGGGTCGGTTTTGATATTTTTTATACCGACGAGCAAGGCCGCTACCTCCTGCGCGGCAGCCTGCTGGACACGCAGACCCGCAGGAACCTGACGGAGGAGCGGGTCGAGAAACTGAGCGTCGTTGATTTTGACAAGCTACCTGTGGAAGATGCCTTCAAGATCGTTCGCGGGGACGGCGCGCGCAAGCTGGCCATATTCGAAGATCCCAACTGCGGCTACTGCAAACGCTTTGAACTAGAGATGGCCAACGTTAGCAATGTCACGGTCTACGTTTTTCTCTACCCCGTGCTGGGCCAGGATTCGACCATCAAGTCCCGCAACATCTGGTGCGCCGCCGACAAAGCCAAGACATGGTCAGACTGGATGACGCGCAGCACGACCCCGCCTCAAGCCGACTGCGATGTGAATTCGCTCAAGCGCAACCGGGAATTCGGCCAGAAGTACAACATTACCGGAACGCCGACAGTCATCTTTGCCGACGGATCGCGTGCGCCGGGCGCCATCAGCGCACAGGAGGTCGAAAAAAGATTGGTYAGCCTGAGAACAACGTCATGACCTGTGCAGCAGGGTTATTTTTGGAACGGATGATGGGTTGTTTCACCAACACACGCGTTGTTCGATTTCAGGCGCCTCCGGCAGAATCTTTTCGCACGCAAAACAGCTAGGCCGGCAGGTTCAGAACGATCAATTTAGAACCGCATCCATAAGCGTTTCTCTGGGAGGGGAATTCAGTGAGTCACGGTACGTTTGAGCTGGAGATTGCCCCCAGGGCCCAGCGCTGGAAGACTGCGCGCGGCTTCACGCTGCTGGAGCTGCTGGTCGTGGTGGTCATCGTCGGCTTGCTGGCCGGGCTGGTCGCGCCGAGCTACTTTGACTCGGTCAGCAAATCCAAATCCAAGATCGCCAAGGCGCAGATCGAGTCGCTCGACAAGGCACTGGACCAGTACCGACTGGATGTGGGCGTCTATCCCACGGCGGAGCAGGGACTCAACGCGTTGAACACACAGCCACCGGGGATCACAAAATGGCAAGGGCCTTACTTGAAGAAAGCTCTGCCCACCGACCCCTGGGGCAACGACTACGCCTATGTGCTGAAGCCGGGCGCGGGCGCCATCGACATCATTTCCTACGGTGCCGACGGCAAGCCCGGCGGCACCGGCGAGGCGCAGGACGTCTCGCTGCATTCGGTCAATTGACGTCAGCGCTGGCGCCAGAACAGTTTCACGCATGCTCGCGGCTCACGCCTTGTTTGACGTCGTCACCCGCGACGGTGCGGGACGCATCGCGTCGCGCCAGGTGCGCGCGACCACGGCCGCCGAAGCGCTCGCACAGACAGCGCGCGGTGGCTTCACGGTTCTAAGCTGCGAGGCGGCCAAGGAATCCAGCGCCGGCCTTGGCGGATTGATGCGAGGGAAATCCACGCAACCTTCCCGCTCAGGCCTGGACACCGCCTCCTTCTCACAGGATTTTGCGGCACTGATCGACGCGGGTCTTAGCGTGACCGAAGCGTTGCAGACCCTGAGCATCAAGGAAACGGCTGGCGCGCGGCGCGACCTCATCGAACAGGTGGCGCGCGCGGTGTCGGAAGGCCGCAACCTGTCGGCGGCCATGCGGCTCACGGGCGCCTTCCCCGAGCTGCTGATCGCCACGGTGGAAGCGAGCGAACGCACCGGCGACCTCGGCAAGGGCATGGCCCGCTATGCGGCCCATCAGAGGGAGATGCAGGCACTCAAGGACAAACTCATTGGCGCTTCGGTCTACCCCTTGGTGCTGCTCGTGGTCGGCGGGCTGGTTGTGATGTTCCTCATGGGCGTGGTGATTCCGCGTTTCGCCGGTCTGCTGGACAGCACCCGCACCCAGTTGCCCATGCTCTCGGCGGGCCTGATGGCCTGGGGCCGGTTGGTGGCCGCCAAGCCCTGGGTACTGGTGCTGTTCTTCGGTGGAGTCCTGGCGCTGGGGACCTGGGTGGTCGCGCATTTCCGCGCACATGGCATGCGCTCGCGCTGGCTGCAACGCCTTCCCTATATAGCCGGCGTGATCCGCGAGTTCCAGCACCTGCAGCTTTACCGCACCATGTCCATTCTGGTTTCGCGCGGCATTGTGATCCACCGCGCCATGGAGCACGGCGCCAAGCTGCTGGGCGATGCGGACCGCGAACGTCTGGTGCGCGCCGTTGTGCTGATGCGCGAGGGCCTGAGCATGAGCGCGGCCCTGTCCGGCGCGGGCCTGTCCGACCCCGTGGCCACCAGCATGCTCAAGGTCGCGGAGCGGACCGGCTCCATGTCGGAGATGCTGGAGCGCATCGCACAGTTCTATGAACGCCGGCTGCAGCGCTCCATCGACGTGGCCACGCGTGTCATCGAACCCGCGCTGATGATCGTGATCGGTACCGTTATCGGCGCCATCGTGGTCCTCATGTACTTGCCCATCTTCGACCTGGCTTCCAGCCTGAACTGAGCTTCGCATTGCTTTCGCCCATGAGCGCCCTCCTCCCCTTTTCCCCGCCAGCCGACTCGGACACCGTTCCGGCTTCATCGGCCGGCGGCCAGGCCGGGCGCGCGCTGATGCAACAAGCCGTGCAGGCGGCACCGGTGGGATCGCGTCTTCAGTGGATGGTGCGACAAAGCGGACTAGAGGGCACGCGCGTACTTGTGGACGTCGCGGCCGCGCTGGGCCTGCACGCCATGGCCACGCAAGACCTGCAAGACATCACACCCGACTTCGAACTGATCTCGTTTGCCGACTGCCAGGCGCGAGGCTGCCTGGGCGGCTGGTCCATCGACGCTGCTGGCAACAAGCTGCGCACGGTCGTGGTCAGCGACCCGCTGGACCTCAAGGGCCAGGAGTGGATAGACCTGCAACTGGGCGATGCAAACGCGGGTGAAGTGATTCGCGGCCTGGCACTGATCGAGGACATGCAAGCCTGGCTTGCGCATGCCGAGCGCAACCTGATGGCCATGGGCAGCGACCAAGAGGAAGATGCCGGTGGCCTTGCACAGGCGGAATCCGTCGATGCCTCTGCCGTGACCCTGTCCATCGCAGGCATAGAGACCACGGCGAACCCACTGGTGCGGCTGGTTGATTCGATCTTGTACGACGCGCTCAAGATGGGTGCGTCCGACATTCACTTTGAAACCCAGCCGGCCGGCCTGCACGTCAAGTACCGGATCGATGGTGTGCTGGAAAATGTCAAGCGCATCGACAGTGCCGAGATGGGACACCAGGCGATCTCGCGCATCAAGGTGCTGTCCGAACTCGACATCTCGGAGCGGCGCACGCCGCAGGACGGCCGCTTCAAAGTCCGCGTCGAGCGGCGCGAGATCGATTTCCGGGTTTCCATCATGCCCAATCTGTTCGGCGAAGACGCCGTCCTGCGCGTGCTGGACCGCAAGCACCTGACCGGCCAGTTCCAGACGCTGAGCCTGGACACGCTAAGTTTCGCGCAAAGCGCCAAGGACTTTATCCGCCAGGCTTCCAGCCTGCCCTATGGGCTGCTGCTGGTGACCGGCCCGACGGGCAGCGGCAAGACAACCACGCTGTATGCGGCGATCTCCGAGATCAACACCGGCCTGGACAAAATCATCACGATTGAAGACCCGATCGAGTACCAGCTCAAAGGCGTCCTGCAGATTCCCGTCAATGAAAAAAAAGGCCTGACCTTCGCGCGCGGGCTGCGCTCCGTGCTGCGTCACGACCCGGACAAGATCATGGTGGGCGAGATACGCGACGCCGAGACGGCTCAGATCGCGGTACAGGCCGCGCTCACTGGCCACCAGGTATTCACCACGGTGCACGCCAACAATGTGTTCGACGTCATAGGCCGCTTCAAGAACATGAACGTCGACAGCTACAGCCTGGTGTCGGCCCTGACCGGTATCGTCGCTCAGCGCCTGCTGCGCGCCGTGTGCGTGCATTGCGCTGTGCCCGCCGACATGACACCCGAGCAATTGACACAACAGGGCATCCCCGTGGAACGCCTGGACCTGGACCAGGCGAAATTCATGCATGCCGTGGGCTGCGCGCATTGCCGCGGCACCGGCTACAAGGGGCGCCTTGCGATTGCCGAGACGCTGGAGATGGACGATGACATACGCGATCTCCTCGTGCGGCAGGTTTCGATCTCGCAGATCAAGCAGGTAGCGCGCGGCAAGGGCTTCATGAGCCTGCGCGACTCGGCTGTGGCCCTGGCCATGGGAGGCCAGACCACTGTGGAAGAGATCAACCGCGTCACACCCCGGGAGAACCTGCAGAACACGCAGAACGTAGAGGCTGCTCATGCCTGATCGCCAATCATGAAGGCCGTGATTCACCTGGACATTGGCACCTCTCAGCTAAGGGCGACGCTCAAGCCGGCCGCGCCCGGCTGGGGCCTGCGCCTGGTGCGCAATCTGCGCCGGACGCTACCGGGAAAAAGCTTGCCCGCTAAAGAAGCCGCGGCCACCGCCATTGTCGAAACGGCAAGCTGGGTGTCAGGTGCCACGCRCGCCGACAGCATCACAGCCCTGATCGAAGCCGCCGCGCAAGCGGTGCATGCGTTGCGCGCACGCCAGACGGAATCTCTCGATGGCAGCCGCCTCGTGGTGCGTACGGGGATGGGCACTTCCTATGTCGGCATCGCGCCCATGGATTTTTCTTCACCTTCAGCGCGCTCCGAGCCGCAACTGCGGGCCGTTGCAAGAGCACTGTCCCAAGAGGCACTTGGCATCGAAGCAGCCGGGCATGAAGTACGCTGGCGCATCGAGGCCAACCAGACGCATCTGTGCGTGATCACGCTCGAGTCGGCCTTGGTCGCCGGCCTGCAAGCGCTGGCCCAGGCCCAGCGCATGACGCTTGCAAGCTGCCAGCCGGCCATCGTGGCGCTGCTCGACAGCGAACTCCAAAAATGCCGGCGCCAGCGCGATGCGCGCACACTGGTCTGGACAGAGCTGGAAGCCTCGGGGTGCCGTCATGCGATGGTGACCTTCATCCGCTTGATGAACGGCAGCGCCGTCACTGCATGGCGCACTGTCACGCCTCTTCCAACGACCGCAGACGATCCCTGGCTTCAGCCCGCGCTGGACCGTTTCCTGATCGCCTCGGGCGCGGGCATCGATGAACAGGCCGTTCCCTGCGTCTGGCCGGCCCATGCGGCAGAAGCATCACCCACAGTTGCCATGGAGCTGGCAGCATGAGCCGGCATCTGGTCGAGAGCCCGTTCGAGTTCGCGCCGGGCGCGCCGCGCTACCGCCCCTTGAGCTGGCTCATCCTGGCCGTGGGCACCTGCGCCGCATTCTCGGGCCTGTACATGACCTCAAGGGCCGGGRCACAGCTTGAGGGTGTCCGGTCGCAGCAGGCCAGGATTTCCAAACAGCAAAGCGCGCTGAGTGAACAGATGCGGCAGGCCGAGAACAATCCCGCCTTGCTCGAAAAGATCAAGGCCAGGCGGCAGCTCGAAGCCTTGCTGCAAACACCGTGGTCGCTGATGTTTGAAGCCCTGGAAGCCGCAGCCGACACCGTCGAAGGCCGGGTCACCCTGCTCTCCATGGTGCCTAACACCACCAACCCGGCCAACCGCAAGATCGAGCTGACCCTGATGGCCTCGAACTACCCGTCCATGCTGGCCTACACCGAGGCCATGAGCACGGTGAGCGGTTTCTCGGACGTGCGCATCATGAGCCACCAGTTCGATGAGCGCAGCAGCCCAGCTACCTTCCGCTTCCGGCTGACGGCGAGCTGGAATCGTCTCAATGAAGGTGTTTTCCTGGCAAAGGAACCGTCGAGCAACACGCTCAGTCCGCTCATACCGGCGGACATCTCGCCCTCCGTATTGAAGCCGGGCATCAGCAAGGCGCCCTCGCCATGATGCGCGGCCCCGCTTTCATAACCAGGACGCTTGACCGGCTCCGAGGCGGCGCGGGCCTGGAGCCATTGCGCGCCCTCGGCTGGCCCGTGCTGTGCGGCGTCGGGCTGATGCTGGTGGGTGCCCTGCTGCTGGGCCTTTCCCATCAGCTGCGACTGCAGAAAACCACGCTGCAGCTGGAGCTGAAGCAGACCCAGAAACCTGGCCCCAAGCTCGCCGTGAATCCTGTGCGGGGCGTGCCTGTCATCTTCCCGCCTTCGGCCGACTACACGGCCGATCTGGCACAGATTTTTGACATCGCAAAAAGCCTGGGCATCGTGTTGGCCAGTGGCGACTACCGCGATGCGGACCCGACGGCCCTGGGCCTGGACACCCGCCTGGTGGATCTGCGCATCACCGAAAACTACGGCAAGCTCAAGGAATTCCTGGCCAGCGTGCTCAATGCCATGCCACACGCGGCAGTGCAGGAATTGCGCATAGAGCGCAAGGACGGCACAGCCGTCAAGCATCAGATATTCCTCAAGCTCGCGTTCGTGTATTCACCGCGGGCGGGCGACATCCAGGGGCCACCCGCTGTCGGGAAGAGTCCAGCGAATGTCTCTGGGCCCATCACTGCAAAGGCCATGCCGTGAACCAGTCACCGCCAGATCGCACTGCCGCCGCATCTGCGGGCTGGAAGAAGGCCCTCATCCTGGTTGCGGCCGGCCTGGGCAGCTTTGTGYTGGCGGCCGGCATGCAAGGCAAGTGGCAGTCTGGCCAGGTCGACGCAGCCCTTGACCTGGCAGCACCGCCGCGCCCGCGCACAGCCTCACCGTCCGTCTCTCCGCAGTCCGGCACGGCGCTGCCGCCCCTTGCCGACGTTGCATCCCCAAGCCTGGATGTTGTCGCGATGAACAGCGCCAGCCAGCGCATGAACAAGATGGTGGTACGCGATCCCTTCGGCCCGCTGGCGCCTGAATTCATACCACCATCAGAAGTCGTTGCCCCGCCTGCGCCACCACCCACCTTTGCCAAGGCCCGCAAACCGCCGCCACCGCCCGTCGCTGTCGAGCCACCTCCACCCACAGCGCCGCCACTGCCGTTTATCGCGGTGGGCGCCATCCAGGGCAAGAGGATTGGCAATGGCCAGCAGCAGRCCTTCATCCAGCAGGGCGACAACCTCACCGTGATCCAAAAAGGCGACACCGTCGCCGGCAGCTACCGCGTCGACGAGATCACCAGCGACCGCGTGGTGTTTACCTATCTGCCTCTGGGCCAAAAACAATCGCTTCTACTTCTGGATAACCCAAGATGAAACCAATTGAACGGATTGCCGCGATTGCCGGAAGTGGCAACCAAGCAGAGCGCGCGGGCAAAGGACGCAGCCATATGACGCCTATCGCGTCGGCCGTACTGACCTGCCTGCTGCTCACGGCCTGCGCCGGCGCGCGCTATCACAACGACGGCATGAGCCAGATCGGGGAGGGAAACATCGACACCGGCATCGCCTCACTGAAGAAGGCAACGGAGCTCGATACCACCAACCAGTATTACAAGATCGACTATCTGGTGCAGCGCGACAAACACGCCGACAGCTTCGTCAAGCAGGCAGACCAGGTGCGTGCCAGTGGAGATATTGCCGGCGCACGCGACCTCTATGGCCGGGCGCTGGCCTTGAACCCCAGCAATGTCCGTGCGGCGACGGCCTTGAAGGCGCTGGACCAGGACGTCCGCAACGACCAGCTGCTGGCCGAAGGCGAGCGTTACCTGAAGGACGGCAAACTGGAGGCGGCGAGCGAGCGAGCGACGCGGGTGCTGGCGGACCAGCCCGGCCATAAGCAAGCGGCGCAGCTGCGAAAAGCCGCCCTCGACGCCAAGGCCGCAGCCGATCTCGAGCGTGACCGTTTCAGGGAAGCGAAGTCGGTAATGAGCTCCCCGGTAACGCTGCAGTTCCGCGATGCCACAATGCGTACCGTGTTTGAAGCCCTGTCCCGGTCCACGGGCCTGAACATCCTGCTGGACCGCGAAGTCAAGTCTGACGGCAGGGTCACGATCTTTGTGAAGGACGTCGCGGTCGAAGACGCCATTGACCTGATCCTGATGCAGAACCAGCTCGAAAAACGCATCGTCAACAGCAACACCATGATGGTGTATCCGGCGACGGCGGGCAAGCAGTCGGAGTACCAGGAACTGACGGTTCGCTCCTTCCGCGTCACCAACAGTGACCTCAAATACCTGGCCGGCATGCTCAAGACCATGCTCAAGCTGAAAGACGTTTCAGCCGACGAGCGCAGCGGCCTGCTGGTCATACGCGACACGCCTGAAACCCTGCGCATCGCCGAAAAATTGATTGCCCTGCACGACGAGCCCGACCCGGAGGTCATGCTCGAAGTGGAAGTGCTGGAGATCTCGGAGGGCCGCAACAGCAACCTGGGCGTCTCCCCACCCAGCGCCATCACCATCGGCACACCCAGCGGCGGCGCGACCACGCCGGGCGGGACCGTCAGCAGCCTCACCATCGGCCAGCTCAGGCAACTGGGCGTGGGCGGCCTCACGGTCTCCCCGATTTCGGGCACGCTCAACTTCAAGCTACAGGACACCGAAACCCGCATCCTGGCCAGCCCGCGCATCCGGGCGCGCAACCGCGAAAAAGCCAAGATTATGATCGGCGACCGCGTGCCCACCATCATCAACAACGTCACGCCGGTCAACGGCGGCTCCTCCGTTGTCACCGGCACCATCACCTACCAGGACGTCGGCCTCAAGCTCGAGTTCGAACCGCAGGTCTACGCCAGCAACGACGTGGGCATCAAGATCAACCTCGAGGTCAGCAACATCGCGCGTGAATTCACCGACCCGCAGGGCAGCCGCTCGTACCAGATCGGTACGCGCAACGCCAGCACCTTTCTGCGTCTGGCCGATGGGGAGACGCAGGTCCTGGGCGGCCTGATCACCGACGAGGAGCGCAACACCGCCGACAAGATTCCGGGCCTGGGGCACTTGCCCATGGTGGGACGCTTGTTCGGCAACTCGAGCACCACCAAGTCGCGCTCTGAAATCGTGCTCGCCATCACGCCACGCATCGTGCGCAACTACGCCAATCTCGGCCTGGACCGGGCCAGCGTGTTCTCGGGAACGGCGCTGACACTGCGCGACCGGCAGATTCTGGGTGACCCAGTGGGCGGTTTGAGTCTGCCCAACGGACTGGGAGGCCGTCTCGCGCCAGCCGGCGGCATCACGCCTGCACCACAGATGCCGGGAGCACTGGGGACGCCATCGCCTACGCCAGCCATTTCACAACCTCTTCCGCAGCCCATTCCCGCCATGCCGCTGAGTGGTGGTGGCCTGGCGCCACCCCCACCCATGATCAAGCGTTAACGAGAGGCGATGTGACTCCCTTCTCCAGCAGTTTCCGCAAGATGGATTTGCGAACGGTCGCAGGCCGGAAGCGCAAGGCACGCTACCGTCCGCGCCCTCGCCGCCCCCATGCGGCAGGTTTCACGCTGATCGAACTGCTGGTGGTGTTCTCCATCCTCGCCCTACTTTTGACGCTGGCCACGCCGCGCTACTTCAAAGCGGTGGATGGTGGCAAGGAAAAAATCAAGGCACAAAACCTCGCCACACTGCGCGATGCAATCGACAAGTTCCGCGCCGACCAAGGCAAGTACCCGATGCAATTGCAGGAGGTGGTGGACAAGCGCTACCTGCGCGAGATCCCGCTGGATCCGGTGTCCGGCTCCCGAGCCTGGGAGGTTTTGCCATTTCCAACCGGCGCTGAGCCAGGCATCTACGACGTACGCGCGCCCCTTGTGCCAAACCCAATCCCGCCAAAGGAAGGTGTCGAGCCACCCACTACGGAGATCGCGCCGTGAAACCGTCGGGGCAAGGCGGCTTCACGCTGATCGAGCTGCTGGTCTCACTGGCCATCGTGGGCCTGCTGGCCATGGTGGCCGTGCCGCTGACCCAGGTGGTGCAAACACGCGCCAAGGAGGCCGAACTCAAGCAGGGCTTGCGCACCCTACGCCGGGCGCTGGATAGCTATAAGGCCRCATCCGACGCCGGGGTCATCGACAAGGGGGTAGGCGCCTCCGGCTACCCTCCGTCGCTGGAGGTGCTGGTCAACGGCGTTCCGCGCTCTGCGGCTTTTGGTTTCTCCGCGCAGCCTTTTGTGGTGCTGCGCAGGATTCCGCGTGACCCTTTCGCCGAAGATCCGGCCCTTAGCGATGTGCAGACATGGAACACCCGCGCCTACAGCAGCAGCGCTGAAGCACCGCAACCGGGTGCGGACGTGTTCGATGTCTCCTCGAAGTCGTCCCAGCGCGCGCTGGACGGGTCGGCTTACAGCGCTTGGTGACGGGACTCGTTCAGCCATGACAAAAGCCACCCGCCCGCGCAAGGCTTTGGCCTCGCAGTCAGGTCTGGTGTTGCTCGCGGTGCTGATTTTTCTGCTGCTGACTACCTTGGGTGCATCGGCCATGGTGGAACTGCAGCGCACCCACACCCAGCGCGCCAAAGAGACCGAGCTGCTGTTCGTGGGAGACCAGTACCGCCGCGCAATCAAGTCTTACTACAGCAGTGTGCCAGCGGGGAAAAGCCAGTCTTTGCCGCGCTCACTCGACGATCTGCTGGAGGACAAACGTTTTACTGCGCCTGTGCGTCACCTGCGTCGCCTGTATCCAGA
>NZ_JBFUCA010000104.1:0-10548 GCF_056405475.1 Polaromonas sp. P1_G4 | reverse complement strand
GGCTAAAGGATGTCGGGTATCGGGTTGTCCGGTATCCGCAGATACCTGACGCGGCAAAACTTCTAGCCGACTTCGCAACTGCTCCCTGAAAGCCCACTGGATTCCTCCTCATGAAGGTAGCTAGGCAAAGGTGCTAGCTGCTCTTGTAAAAAATAGTGACCGAATGTCAATATTTGAATTACAGTTCAGAGAATGACAATCTGTCAACAAATAAATTGACAGCCAGTCATAAAATATTTGGAACCCAGGAGATCAGCTATGACCAACACCATGGAATTACTCACCAAAGCACTTGAGATGAAGCGCGCTGCGCATTGGTGTGATGAGCTGAATTTGGATCTGTCGACAATCTCTCAAGCAAAGAAGCGTGGCCGGCTAAGCCCTACGCTTGCTGGTAACTTTGCTATCAAATTAGGAGAAAATCCAGAGCACTGGATTGCGGTTGCAGCGCTTGAGGCTGAACCGGAGAGCACACTTTTAGACCAGCTAAAGGCCAGTGCCAACAAGTGGCGGAAGCGGTGAGATTCGAACTCACGGAGGACTTGCATCCTCGGCAGTTTTCRAGACTGCTGCATTCAACCGCTCTGCCACGCTTCCGAGCCGCATAGTTTAACCGCTAGTCGGCGCTCATCTGGCTCGTTGATGAGCCACTGTCGATAAATGCGGTTTCGCAGCCTGGACAACAGGCGCGCCTGGCGCATCGGCTGCCTTCCACACATTGAATTACTCACGAGGGCAGGGTGCTGCCAAAAATAGAGGGCTGAAGTCCACCTCTTTTGGTTCGTCATTGGTCACTTTGTGACTGTCAAGCAAATAGAGCCAAAAAAACGGACTTATTTCCTGGAACTATTTCCTCTCCGCTTCCCAAACGTTTTTGGGAACGGTGACTAAAGGCGCTGGTACAGCCATGATTGAAACATTCAGTTACAGCACTTTAAGAGGACACAAATATGACTGCTCCAGCATTCACCCCCGAGTCGGCAGAGAAGGTTACTACGGCATTTGTGCATGCCACCGGCGCCCGCTGGTCGTTTCCGCGGGTCGAAGTCCAGGACCGCGGAACCTTCATGTTGATTAGCGTGGACTCACTTTCCCCAGAAATCCAGGAAATTGGGTTATCCGTCAAGAAATCCATTGCGCATGCCCTGAACCAGGTCATTCCGGCGCACCCTACGCAACGGTTCGGTAACTGGATGGTCGTTTTCTTCCGGGACGGCAGGATGTTCGAAACTGTTCACCCCAGCGAGTTTGAGGTGTAAGGACGCCAGAGTGGCCTGCTATCTGCCTGCTATATATATATGAGTCAGCCGCCCGTCGTGGCCAGGGCCTGTCGCCGAAACGCTGTCCGCAGGCGGCATTCACGACCTTGTCCTACACACCGCCAGCCAGCCGCTGGCTAAACTTTCCTTGCGGCCCGTCCTGGGTCGCACCTCCCTCCACTGGCGAAGCCAGTTTTACTGCCCGGTCCTCCGGGCTTTTTTTTGCCTGCTCGCCCTACGCGGCTTCGGGCTGGGCCAGCAGCATCCCTTTTGTCTCGATAAACGCAATGACCTCCGCAAGGCCGGCATTGGTCTTGAGATTGGTCATGACAAAAGGCTTCAGGCCCTTGGCCGTGGTGCGCATGCGGATGGTGTCCGCCTCCATCACGCCCAGGTCGGCGCCGACATGGGGCGCCAGGTCGGTTTTGTTGATGACGAACAGATCGCTTTTGGTGATGCCCGGCCCGCCTTTGCGCGGGATCTTCTCGCCGGCGGCCACGTCGATCACATAGATGGTGAGGTCGCTCAGCTCGGGACTGAAGGTGGCGGCCAGGTTGTCGCCGCCGGACTCGACGAACACGATGTCGGCGTTGGGGAAGTCCACCAGCATGCGGTCTATGGCTTCGAGGTTGATCGAGGCGTCTTCGCGTATGGCGGTGTGCGGGCAGCCGCCGGTTTCCACGCCCATGATGCGTTCGGCGTCCAGCGCGCCGCTGACGGTCAGGATGCGCTGGTCTTCCTTGGTGTAAATGTCGTTGGTGATGGCGACCAGGTCGTATTTGGCCTTCATGCCTTTGCACAGCATTTCAAGCAATGTGGTTTTGCCGGAACCGACGGGGCCCCCTATGCCGACGCGCAAGGGGGGGAGCTTTTTGGTGCGGTTGGCGATGTGATGCAGGCTCATGGGGGGCTTTTTTGGAATTGCGGTCAGATTTGCAATGAGGTTTCAGGAGCGGAACAGCCGCGAATACTGGGTTTCATGCTGTGAAGAAAGAATGGCCAGCATGGGTGAAAAGGCCTGGCGTTCGTCATCCGACAGCTGCATGGCGGCCTCGACCGCTGCAGGTATGCCGCCAGCAAGGCGCGCCAGCATGCGCTGGCCGGCGCTTTGCCCTAAAGGCACTGATTTGATGGCGGCTTGTGTCATGTTTTCCGCCCAGCCGAAAGCGTAAGCCAGCAGGCAGTCGCGCACGCCTGCCTCGGTCTGTGAAACGGCCAGCGCAAAGGCGACGGGGAAGGTCGGCTGCATCTGCGCGCAGGCCTCAATATGCGCTGTGTTGGCGTCGTCATGGTTGCGCAGCCAGTCCAGCAGGGATCTGCCCATTTGCTCGGCCTGGGCACGCAGTTCGCTGGTTTCCCGGGTTTGCAGCACCCAGGCATTGAGTTGCTGCACGCGTAGCAGGTCACCCGAGCGCCAGGCAGGAATAGCCTGGGCAATGACCGCCAGGTCACCGCGCGCCAGGCTGATCTGGAGCTGGTCGGTCAGCCAGTCGCTTGCTATCATTTCTGTAGCTGGTTGCGCACGATCCATGGCGGTTTCAAGCCCTTCCGAGTATGAAAATCCGCCTACAGGCAAGGCCGGGGAGGCCAGCCAGATGAGCTGGAGCAGGCTGGCGGCCGGTAGCTGCCCTGCAGGCGCGGCGGACATGTCCATCAACGCGCCTGGTGCGGCTTGTGCCTGTGAATCTGGATGGCGACCGGCAGGGCTTCGTGGGTGTGGTCGTCATGACCATGATTGCAGTCGGGGCCATGCACGTGTGGCGCGGCGGCGGGCTGCGCGTGGTCATGGGAATGGTCATGCCCATGGCTGTGTCCGCCAGCGCTGTAGGCGCCGCCTTCAGGTTCGAACGCTTCTTCAACTTCGTTCACGATCAGGTGCATGGCACGCAGCATGTCGGCCAGCACATGGTCGGGTTCAATTTTCAGGTGGTCCGGCTTGAGTTCAATCGGCACATGCCGGTTGCCCAGGTGGTAAGCGGCGCGCGTCAGGTCGAAAGGGGAGCCATGCGACGGGCAAGCGGTGATGCGGAGCACGGCTTGAGGCGCGGCAATCACCTTGACCATGGAGCCGTCTTCCGCCACCAGCACGTCGCCGCCACGCACCAGCGTGCCGCGCGGCAGGAACACACCAAGGTGGCGGCCGAGCGAGTCGGTCGCGTCAAATCGGCTTTTTTGGCGCACATCCCAGTCGAGCTCGACGATGGCGGCGCGTTTAAGAAGCACGGGCGCGAGGCCCTTGCCTTGCGGGAGGACTTTGGAGCACTGCAACACGGAGGGGGTCATTGTCGGCAAAGCGTTGTTGCGGGATTTATGTTGCTTTGAAGGCACCCGTGAAGCCCGTTTTTTTCGCAGCTCATTGCGCCTTCTTGAACACGACCACCAAATGAGAGGTGATTTGTGTGGAGGGTGAACTGCTTACCTCGAGGGACACCCCCTCGCTTTCCCAAATGGCGCCGCCGAACAGACCGGCGTGGCGCGATTCCAGGGTCATGGACTTGGGCGCGCCGTATTTTTTGCGGAGCTCAGCGGCAATCTTCTCGAAGTTGATCTTGGTCGATGCGTTCTGCACGTATTCGTCTTCCTGCCGGGCCAGCACGTTGACGAGCTTGTCGTCGATGAAGCGGAAGCAGGTGTTGAACTTCACGCCGGCGAGGGCCAGACTCGCTTCTCGTAGGCAGGTGCCCCAGGGCTTGCCGCTCGGTGCCGCCGCAATGGGTTTGGCGGAGGGAAAGCGCTTGGACACATCAGCCGGCGACATGCCCACTTGCGTGCCGGGCCATAGTTCCTGGGCGTGACTTGCGGCGGCGGCGCAGGCCAATGCGGTAGCGATCAAGGCAAGGCGCGCGGCGGACTCGAACGGTGTGGTGGGGTTCATAGCGGAAGGTGAGTGAGCGAGATTCCCGATTGTCGCAGCGCCTCTGCGTCGCCGGTTAGAAAAGAAAATACCGTTGCGTCATCGGCAGGCTGGTGGCTGGCTCGCAGGTCAGCAGCTGACCGTCTGCGCGTACCAGGTAGGTCTGTGYGTCGACTTCCATCCTGGGCAGATAGGCATTGTGGACCATGTGCTGCTTGCGCACGCCGCGCACGTTTTTCACGGCGCTCACGGTCTTGGCCAGGCCGAAGCGTTCCTTGACGCCAGCGTTCAGCCCCGCTTGCGAGACAAAGGTCAGCGAACCCTTGGCAATCGCGCCGCCGAAGCCGCCGAACATGGGGCGGTAATGCACCGGCTGCGGCGTGGGGATGGAGGCGTTCGGGTCGCCCATGGCCGCCATGGCGATAAAGCCGCCTTTGAGGATGACCGAGGGCTTGATGCCGAAGAAAGCCGGTTTCCACACCACCAGGTCGGCCCACTTGCCCAACTCGACTGAGCCAACCTCGTGCGAGATGCCATGGGCAATCGCTGGGTTGATGGTGTATTTGCTGATGTAGCGCTTGGCGCGGAAGTTGTCGTGGCGGTCGCTGTCACCGGGCAGCTTGCCGCGCTGCAGCTTCATCTTGTGCGCGGTCTGCCAGGTGCGGATGATGRCCTCGCCGACGCGGCCCATGGCCTGACTGTCACTGCTCATCATGCTAATGGCGCCCAGGTCGTGCAGCACGTCTTCGGCTGCGATGGTTTCCTTGCGGATGCGGCTTTCCGCAAAGGCCAGGTCTTCGGCGATGCCGGCGTCCAGGTGGTGGCACACCATCAGCATGTCGACGTGTTCGTCGAGCGTGTTGACGGTATAGGGCATGGTGGGGTTGGTGGAGGAGGGCAGGAAGTTCTCTTCGCCGACCACGCGCAGGATGTCGGGGGCATGGCCGCCGCCCGCGCCTTCGGTGTGAAAGGCGCAGAGGCTGCGGCCTTTGGTGGCGGCAATCGTGTTTTCGACAAAGCCGGATTCGTTAAGCGTGTCGCTGTGGATAGCGACCTGTGTGTCGGTTTCTTCCGCAACATCCAGGCAGTTGCTGATGGCCGCGGGCGTGGTACCCCAGTCTTCGTGCAGTTTCAGGCCGATGACACCGGCGTTGATCTGCTCGTGCAGCGCGGCGGGCAGGCTGGCATTGCCCTTGCCCAGGAAGCCCAGGTTCATCGGGAAGGCGTCGGCTGCCTGCAGCATGCGCTCGATGTTCCAGGGGCCGGGCGTGCAGGTGGTGGCAAAGGTGCCGGTGGCCGGGCCTGTGCCGCCGCCCAGCATGGTGGTGATGCCGGCAGTCAGYGCTTCCTCGATCTGCTGCGGGCAGATGAAGTGGATGTGCGAGTCGATGCCGCCAGCCGTGACGATCATGCCCTCGCAGCTGATGATCTCGGTGCCGGGGCCGATGATCATGTCGACGCCGGGTTGGGTGTCGGGGTTGCCGGCCTTGCCGATGGCGGCGATGCGCCCGCCCTTCAGGCCGATGTCGGCCTTCACGATGCCCCAGTGGTCGATGATGAGCGCGTTTGTCATCACGCAGTCCATCGCGCCTTCGGCCCGGGTTTTTTGCGACTGGGCCATGCCGTCGCGAATCGTCTTGCCGCCGCCGAATTTGACTTCCTCGCCGTAGCTGCCGGCGCGCAGCGTGTAGTCGGCTTCGACTTCGACCACCAAATCCGTATCGGCCAGCCGCAGCCGGTCACCGACGGTGGGGCCGAACATTTCCGCGTAGGCGCGGCGTCCAATTGTTGCCATCAAAGTGCTCCCTGCACGAGTCCTCGGAATCCGTAAACCTTGCGGTCGCCTGCGAATTCCACCAGTTCCACCGTGCGCTGCTGCCCCGGCTCGAAGCGCACGGCCGTGCCCGACGCGATGTTCAGCCGCATGCCGCGCGCGGCGTCGCGGTCAAAGCCAAGCGCGCCGTTGGTTTCGGCAAAGTGGTAGTGCGAGCCGACCTGTATGGGCCGGTCGGCCGTGTTCTGCACAACGACGGTCAGCGTGCGCCGGCCTGCATTGAGTACGTGGTCGGGGCCGTCGGTGATGAGTTCGCCGGGAATCATGGTGCGCCTCAGGCCAGTTGGGCGAGCAGGGTCACGCCGAAGAGGGCGACGGYGGCGCCAGCCGCGCGCGGCAGCCAGACGCTGGCACTGCGCAGCGCCCAGCCCGCACCCAGGCCCGCCAGGTGCAGCAGCAGCGTCGCGGCCAGCATGCCCGACAGCGTGGCCCAGGCGCTGGGTGCCCCGGCGAGTTCATAACCATGGGCAAGACCGTGKAAGACGGCGAACACACCAACGACGAGCGCCGCCGCAATGCCGGGCACATGCCAGCGCGTCACGACCAGCAGGCCGGTGACCAGCAGCGAAGCCGCGATCATGGGCTCGACGGCGGGAATCTCCAGACCCTGCAGGCCCAGCAGGGCGCCTGCCAGCAGCATGCCGGCAAAGCCCAGCGGACCCCACAGCAATTCGGGGCCGGCGCGTCGAGCGACCAGGGCGCTCCACAGGCCCACGGCCACCATGGCCGCAAGGTGGTCCATGCCTGTCAGCGGGTGGATGAAGCCGCTGAAGAAAGCACTGGCGTGGTCGTGCACCGCAGCGCCGGATTGATGATCAATATGGGCGCTGGCGCCCGCCGATATTGCGCAAGCAGCTATCAAAAAAAGAGCGTTTTTGGTTTTGATTTGCATGGTGGCGATCTCGGGTAATGCTTAAACAATGGGCTGGTGCACGGTGACCAGCTTGGTACCGTCGGGAAAAGTCGCTTCGACCTGGATGTCGGGGATCAGCTCGGGGATGCCGTCCATCACATCGGCGCGGGTCAGCACCGTGCGGCCCTCGCTCATCAGCTGGGCGACGGATTTGCCGTCGCGCGCACCTTCCATGACGGCGGCGCTGATGAGGGCTACGGACTCGGGGTAGTTGAGCTTGAGGCCGCGGGCGCGGCGCCTTTCGGCGAGCAGGGCAGCGGTAAAAATAAGGAGCTTGTCTTTTTCTCGGGGCGTCAATTCCATGGGGCTCTCTCAGGGCAGGCTGCCGGCTTGGGGATGCTTGCCGGGGTGCAAGAATGGTGCCATAAGAAACGTGAGCCACCAAGGCCGCCCCGGGCAGGATGCATGGCACAGAACATGCACCTGAAGACGGTCAATCACTCCGCGCCCGGCGCATCTGCCCACCCTATGGACGCCCCGCTCACGCCCCAGCTGCCGCCACTGCCGCCCGAAGCGGCCGGGGCCGCGCCTTTGGCGGCAGAAGCGCCGCCGCTGCAGCGCATCATCAAGGTCAGGCGCGACTACAACAGCTGGGTGGCCAGCGAAACCATGGAAGACTACGCGCTGCGTTTCACGCCGCAGCGCTTTCGCAAGTGGTCCGAGTGGCGGGTTGCCAACACCGCGTTCGGCGCGGCTTCTTTCCTGATCCTTGAAGCCGTGGGCGCCACGCTGCTGGTGAAGTACGGGTTTACCAACGCCTTCTGGGCGATCATGGCCACCGGGCTCATCATTTTCATGGCGGGCCTGCCCATCAGCATTTACGCGGCGCGCTATGGCGTCGACATGGACCTGCTGACGCGCGGCGCCGGTTTTGGCTATATCGGCTCCACGCTGACCTCGCTGATCTACGCCTCGTTTACCTTTATCTTTTTCGCGCTGGAAGCGGCGGTCATGGCTTACGCGCTGGACCTCGCCCTGGGTATCCCGCCCAGTTGGGGCTACCTGATCTGCGCGCTGGTGGTCATTCCGCTGGTAACCCATGGCGTCTCCGCGATCTCCCGCCTGCAGGTCTGGACGCAGCCTTTATGGCTGGTCATGCTGGTGGTGCCTTTTGTTTATGTCTTCCTGCGCGATCCCGGTGCGTTTTCGGGTGTTCTGCACTACGGAGGGGAAACTGGAACAAACGGTGAATTCAATTTGCACCTGTTTGGTGCTGCTTTAACGGTCGGAATCGCACTGATCACCCAGATGGGCGAGCAAGCCGACTATTTGCGCTTCATGCCGGTGCAGACAGAGGCCAACCGCTGGCGATGGTGGGGGGGCGTGCTGGTGGGGGGACCAGGCTGGGTGCTACTCGGCGTGGTGAAAATGCTGGGCGGCGCTTTGCTAGCCTATCTGGCCATCTCCAACATGGTCCCGCTGGACCGGGCGGTAGACCCCAACCAGATGTACCTTGCGGCCTACGAGTATGTCTTTCCGAATTACGGCATGGCGGTGGCGGCCACGGCGCTGTTCGTGGTGGTGTCTCAGCTCAAGATCAATGTGACCAACGCGTACGCCGGTTCGCTGGCGTGGTCGAATTTTTTCTCGCGCATCACGCACAGCCACCCCGGGCGGGTGGTCTGGGTGGTGTTCAACACGCTCATTGCCTTCATGCTGATGGAGATGAATGTGTTCCAGGCGCTGGGCGACGTGTTGGGGCTGTATTCGAACATCGCCATCGCCTGGGTGATGGCTGTCRTCGCCGACCTGGTCGTCAACAAACCATTGGGCCTTTCTCCCAAAGGCATTGAATTCAAACGGGCCCACCTGTACGACATCAACCCGGTCGGTGTGGGCGCCATGGCGCTGGCTTCGCTGTTGTCGGTTACAGCGCATCTGGGGCTTTACGGCGAAACGGCGCGGGCTTTTTCCGCGGTGATCGCCATGGGCACCGCATTTGTGGCCGCGCCCCTGATCGCCTGGGCGACCCGGGGCCGTTACTACATTGCGCGCAGCTCCGGAGCGACTTCTTCCGACGGTTCCTACAAGCGCTATGCAACGCAGCAGTGTGTGATTTGTGAACGCGCCTACGAAGGCCCGGACATGGCACACTGCCCCGCCTACCAGGGGCCCATCTGCTCGCTGTGCTGCACGCTGGACGCGCGCTGCGGCGACCTGTGCAAGCCGCACGCCAGCCTGTCGGCGCAGTGGTCCGGTGCGCTGCGCTGGCTGCTGCCGCGCCGCATCTGGCCTTACCTGGATACGGGCCTGGGCCATTTCCTGCTGCTCATGCTCATCATCGTGCCGCTGCTGGCCAGCGTGTTCGGCCTGCTTTACCACCAGGAAATCAGCGCGCTGGCGGACATCGAACCCTCTGAGCCGGCTTTGCGTTCAGGTTTCATGAAGGCGTACATGGCCTTGCTGGTCATTGCCGGCCTTGTTGCCTGGTGGCTGGTGCTGGCGCACAAAAGCCGCCAGGTGGCCCAGGAAGAATCGAACCGCCAGACCCATTTGCTGATGCGCGAGATCGAGTCGCACCGGCAAACAGACGAAGCGCTGCAACAGGCCAAGCTGGTGGCCGAAGAGGCCCGCCGCCATGCCGACCAGGCCAACCAGGCGAAAAGCCGCTATATCAGCGCCATCAGCCACGAATTGCGCACGCCGCTCAACAGCATCCTGGGTTACGCGCAGCTGATGGGTGAAGACAACGCCATACCGCCGCACCGCAAACAGGCGGTCAGCGTCATCAAGCGCGGGGGCGAACACCTGCTCTCGCTGATCGAGGGAACGCTCGATATTGCCCGCATCGAGGCGGGCAAGCTCACGCTGAATGTCAAGCCCATGCATTTCGCCGACTGTGTGCACGAGATGGCCGGCATGTTCGAGCTGCAGGCCGCCGCCAAGGGTCTCGGGTTCCGCTTTGAGACCAGCGGTCATCTGCCGGAGCTGGTGCGGGCCGATGAGAAACGCGTTCGGCAGATTCTCATCAATTTGCTGGGCAACGCCATCAAGTTCACGGCGCAGGGCCAGGTAATTTTCAGGTTGCGCCATGCGCGCGAGATGGCCTACATCGACATCGAAGATACCGGCCCGGGCATGGGTGAGGCGGAGTTGGCGCAGATTTTTGAGCCCTTTGCACGCGGGGCTACAGCCGGCCAAAGCGCGGAAGGCACACCGGGCGCCGGTTTGGGTTTGACGATTGCCAAGATGCTGACCGACCTGATGGGTGGCGAGATGACGGTGGTCAGCACCCCGGGCGAAGGCTCGATTTTCCGCATCCGGCTGTTTTTGCCCGAAGTGCACGTGGCTGCAGGAGCCGTCAAGGATGCCGCCACCAAACCAGCCAGGCGCCAGCCGCGCGGCTATGACGGGGTTCGCCGCAAGCTGCTGGTGGTCGACAACGAAGAGCCTGACCGTGAACTGCTGGTACAACTGCTTGAGCCCATGGGATTTGAATTGCGTACCGCCGCCAGCGGTCACGATTGCATGGACCTGCTGGCCAGCGGGTACCGGCCCGACGTGATCTTCATGGACCTGGCCATGCCGGGGATCGATGGCTGGGAAACCCTGCGCCGTGTGCGTGCRTCAGGGCACGAGGACATTCATCTCGCCATTGTTTCCGCCAACGCATTCGACAAGGGCGCCGAGAACGATGCCGGCATCCTTCCCGAGGACTTCATCCTCAAACCGGTGCGCCATACCGAAC
>NZ_JBFUCA010000103.1:0-10598 GCF_056405475.1 Polaromonas sp. P1_G4 | reverse complement strand
GATTCAGGCCGTCTTCCTTCACGCGGAAGATGCCCCTGCCGCCCATGCCATCCAGCGGTTTGAGGATGATGTCCTTGTGCTCGGCATGAAAGCGCTTGATGTCGGCCGCACTTCGCGTGACCAGCGTCGGGCCGCTGAATTGCGCAAACTCGAGGATGGCAAGCTTTTCAGGATGGTCGCGCAAGGCGGCAGGCTTGTTGAAGACCCTGGCGCCTTCGCGCTCGGCCTGCTCCAGCAGGTGCGTGCTGTAAAAGTATTCGCTGTCAAAAGGCGGGTCCTTGCGCATGACCGCCGCATCAAAACCCGCAATGGCTTCGCGGCCGTCGGGCCGGGCGGCATCGGCCGTGAACCACACATCTGCGTCGCCTGTCAGCGTGATGTGGCGCACCTGGGCTGTGACTTTCGCACCGGTCTCCCAGCTCATGTCGGCCGGCTCACAAGCGCTGACGCGGTGCCCGCGCCGCTGCGCCTCCCGCATCATGGCAAAGGTGGTGTCCTTGTAAATCTTGAATGACTCGAGCGGATCGGCAACAAAAAGAAGATTCATGGTGTGGAACGTGTCCCAGGGTTTGGCGCCGCCCCGGAGCGGGCTTCCCGGCGCTGTTGGCCGTATTGTTGTACAAAGAGCGCAATCGCGCCCGCGACGACACCCCAAAAGGCCGAGCCCACACCGGCTATTACGACGCCCGACAAGGTGACGAGAAAAGTGATAAGCGCCGCTTACCGGTGCGATTCCTCCTTCACCGCCGCGGCCAGGCCGTTGCCGATGGTACCCAGCAGCGCCAGCCCGGCAATGGCCACGACCAGCTCTTTTGGGAAAGCTGTCAGCAGGCCGGTGATCGCTGCGCCGAATATGCCGATCACGATGTAGATCGCGCCGCAGCATACGGTCGCGGTGTACCGCCTGGCGGGGTCCTCATGCGCTTCCCGGCCCATGCAGATGGCCGCCGTGATGGCGCTCAGGTTGAGGGCAAACGCGCCAAAAGGCGCCAGCACCAGCGTGGTCAGGCCGCTCAGCGTGATGATTTTTGACACCGGAATGCCGCCGTCCGGACTGTCCGGCCCATAACCGGCGGCGTGGATGGCTGCCACGCCCGGCAGATTCTGCGAAGCCATGGTCACCACAAACAGCGGAATGGCCAGGCTGACAATGGCGGCCAGTGTGAACTTCGGCATCACGAACACCGGCATCGCCAACGAAAAAGCGACCCCAGACCACGCCAGTTGCCCGCGCGCAGCGACAAACACAATGGCTCCGACCAGCGTCAGCACTACCGCATAGCGCGGCATCAACCGCTTGCCCAATAAGTAGATCGCCAGCATCAGCAGCACCAAAGGCAAAGCCGTTTGAGCTGCCGCAAAGGCCTGGATGCCGAAGCGCGCAAGCACACCCGCCAGCAACGCGGAGGCGATGGCCACAGGAATGCGGTTCATGACTTTTTCAAACCAGCCGGTGATGCCGAACAAGGTGATGAGCGCCGCGCTGACCATAAATGCCGCAACCGCCTCTCCCATCGAGAAACCGCCAGCCAGCCCTGCAGTAGCCAGCACGGCGGCACCCGGTGTGGACCAGGCCACCATCACCGGCTTTTTCAACCACAACGACGGCACAAGAGAGCACAAACCCATGCCGATGCCGAGCGCCCACATCCACGAGGCAATCTCGGCAGGCGTGGCGTTGAAGGCAAGGGCTGCCTGAAAGACGATGGCAACCGAGCTGGTGAAGCCGACCAGGACTGCGACGAAGCCCGCGGTGAAGGCGGCGAGGTTGAGGTCTTTGAAAAATTGCATGGGGGGATTCTGGCAGGGTTGGCACGCAGGGCATGAGGTCGCAAGAGGAAGAGCTGCCTTCCAGATGGATTCCACCCGATTGCTATGAATTCAATAGCGACTAGCGCCCAGCCCAATTGCCCTGCGGCCAAAGTTCCTGCAAACCCGACAGCTTGCGCATTTGCCGGTCATGCCACCGGCCCAGCAGCGTGATCGCCACCGCAGCTCCGATCAAGGCCATGAACATGTCCGACTGCGTGTCCCAGGGATCCCCCTGGGTTCCCAGAAATTCATCCGCGCCCTGACCCAGCGCCAAGGCGGCCCACCACTCCACCAGTTCATACACCGCGCTGATGGCCATGGCCACGCACACTGACAGAAACCCTGCCATGCGGCGGCTGCCCAGGTAGCCGCGCTGCAGCAATACCTCGCGTGCCACCATCGCAGGCACCAGCCCCTGCATGAAGTGGCCGATCTTGTCGTAAGGGTTGCGGCCCAGGTGAAACAAGTCCTGCAGCCAGAAACCCGGCGGCACCCTGGCATAGGTGTAGGCGCCACCCATGATCAGCACCAGCATGTGCAGCGCAATCAGCACGTACAGCAAGGTCGTCAGCGGGTAGCGCCGGCCCGTGGCCAGCAGTACCGGTGCGGCGATGACGGCGGGCGCCACCTCGAGCATCCAGGTGCCCCGGTCATACGGCGCCATCCCCGACCACACCAGCGCGGCCAGTACCAGCAGGCCGAGAGCGATCAGCAACGGCCTGCGGTCAGTCATGCGTCGCCATACACAGGCTCGCAGCGCACATCGGTTTTCACCGAGTTCGCGATGAAGCAGGCGTCGTGGGCCTCGTGGTGCAGCTTGTCGATCTCGGCGCGTGTCGGCATGCGTTCACCGGCAAACGCCACGTCAGGCCGCAAGGTGACGGTGGTCATGGCGACTTTTCCTTCCGCGTTCTTTTCCATCACACCACTGGCCGCATCAAAGTAGCGTGTCACGGAAAACTTGCGTTTGGCCGCGATCGACAAAAACCACAGCATGTGGCAGCTCGACAGCGAGGCGACGAATGCCTCTTCCGGGTCCATGGCTGACGCGTCCGACATCGGCAGGGGCACTACATGCGGTGAAGAAGAGCCCGGCACTTCGAGGCCTCCGTCGAAGCGGATCAGGTGCCTGCGGCTGTAGCGGTTTCCCGGGAAATCGCCGCCATTGATTTCCCACAAAACCTCTGCCGTGTAAGTCGACATGGCCGCCCCTTGAAGTCAGCGAAAGAAGTTGTGCAGCGCGGTGGCCGTCGCCACGGGCTGTTCCTCGGGGATGAAATGGCCCGCCGCCATGGCATGGCCCGAGACCTCGCCGCTGCATTGCGCCTCCCACAGCGCCAGCGGATCGAACATCCGGTGCACCACACCGCGTTCGCCCCACAGGAGCAGCAAATCGCAGACCACCTTCAGGTGCTGCGCGCGGCTTTCGCGGTCGTGGTCCAGGTCAATCCCGGCGCTTGCCCGGTAGTCTTCGCAGGCCGCATGCAGCGCTTCGGCGTTGCAAAAGCAGCGTTCATATTCGGCCAGGGCCTGAGGTTCGATGTAATTGAGCCCCGCGCTGCCCCAGCCGCCTAGCTTGGCGTGCAGGTAGGCTTTGGCGGTTTCGGGATGGTTGGCGCCCATCATGATTTCGGGCAGCGGCGCCGGCTGCAACATATGGAACCAGTGGTAGTAGGCACGCGCAAACGCCATGTAGGGCTCCGTCATGCTGCGGCCTTCATACATGTCCAGTGTGGGGGCGATGTCGATGATGCAGAGTTTTTGCACGCGTGCCGCATAGTCCAGCGCCAGCCGGTGCGCCACACGCCCGCCGCGGTCGTGGCCGCTGAGGTAAAAGCGGTCCACACCCAGGGCATCCATCACCCCGACCATGTCGTGCGCCATGTTGCGTTTGCTGTAGTTGCTGTGGTCGGGCAGGCCTGCGGTTTTGGAAGAGTCTCCGTAACCCCGCAAATCGGGCATGACCAGGAAGTAGTGTTTTGCCAGGCGTTGCGCCACGCGGTGCCACATCACATGCGACTGCGGGAAACCATGCAGCAGCAACAGGGCCGGGCGCAGCGGATCGCCCGGCACGACCCGGGAAAACCGCGCGTTGATGGACGCGCCGTTGACCTCAAAGCTGCGTGATTCAAAACCGTCAAACCAGGACATGAAAACTCCCGTTTGGATCAACTCTTGCGTTGGGCCAAGTATTTTTGCAGATTTGCTGCCGCCTGCGCGCGCACCTTGTTGCGCAGGAAGGGCGTCCAGCCCAGCAGCAGGCCGGGCGCGCCCAGCGCCTGCCGCGACCAGGTCCAGAAATCAAAGTGATCACGGTGCCGCGTGATCAGGCCCTGTTCATTGAATTCAAACGCACCGTCAATGCTGTTGTGCACCATGCGCCCGGTGGCGCTGAAGCGGTAGTAGGCATCCCAGTGCGACTTTCCCGTGCTCGCGCCGGCTTCCAGCCCGCTGTAGGTGAGCTTCCATACATCCATGCCCTTGGCTTTTGTGGCGTCGCACAGCATGTGCCACATGCCGGTGACCTCGCGGTGCCCCCGCAGCGAAAACGCCGCGTCGTCGAAAGCGGCGTCCGGGGCGTAGCAGGTCGCCATGGTGTCGGAATCCAGCCGTGTAAAAGCGCTGTAAAACTTCTCGAGGGTGGCCTGGTTGGGGTGCATGGTGTCTCCTGGGTGGTTGTTTTCGGGTGGCCTCGTGGCTTCGCGACTCTATAGCGCTTCGGTTTGTGCCGGCGTCGCTCACGCGTCAGCCGGCTTCGCGCAGCAATTGCAGCAGCCGCTGCAGCGCATGCTGCACCGTGGCGCTGCGCACCGCGGCCCGGTCGCCGTCAAAGCGCCGGACTTCAGACACCAGCCGGCCGGGAAGCGCAAAACCAAACCATACCGTACCGACGGGTTTGGCGGCACTGCCGCCCGTCGGGCCGGCCACCCCGGTGACCGCCACCGACACCTGTGCACGGGAGTGGCCCAGGGCGCCGGAAGCCATCGCACGGGCCACTTCCTCGCTGACAGCGCCGTGCACGGCAATCAGCGCAGCGTCGACACCCAGCAGTTCGTTTTTCGCTTCGTTGGAATAGGTGACAAAGCCGCGCTCGAACCAGGCGCTGGAGCCCGCCAGGTCGGTGCACGCCGCCGAGATCATGCCGCCGGTGCAGCTTTCGGCCGTGGCGAGCATCCAGCCCTTTTTGAGCAATAAATCGACCACCAAGGCAATAGAGACGGGCGCAAGCAGCTCCTCTTTTGATAGCAATGTGCTGCTCACCAGAATCTCCAGAAGGCGATCACCAGCAGGGCGCAGAACGCCGCCACGAAGTCGTCAAACAAAATCCCGAAGCCGCCGCGCCAGCTAAAGCCCTTGAAAGCCTGATCAGCCCATGCCACCGGGCCGGGCTTCACGGCGTCAAAAAAGCGAAACAGCAAAAACGCGGCGAGCTGCGCTTCGAAGCCCGCCGGCATGACCAGCCACAACACCAGCCAGAAGGCCACCACTTCGTCCCAGACGATGTTGCCGGGGTCGAGCACGTTCATGGCCTTCGCGGTGACGGTGCAGGCCCACCAGCCAATCAGGGTAGAGGCGGCAATCAGCCAGCCCATGTCGGCCGGCGACAGCCACTGCTGCAGCACCAGAAAAGCCAGCCAGGCCCAGAGTGTGCCGGCCGTGCCGGGCGCCACCGGGCTCAGGCCCGAGCCGAAACCGAGGGCGATGAAATGCGCAGGATGCGACAGCAGGAACCGGACATTGGGCCGGAACCGCGCCGGGCTGGGGGCTTCTGGTGGGGGGGTGAATTCGGATGTCATGGTCATGAGGCTGGGGCCGCGCTGGTTTTTTCCAGCCACTCGGCCCAATGGTCGATACAGGCCTTGATTTTGGGCAGGCGGTGGCGGTTGGTGAGCGTAACGGCGTAAATCGGGCTGGGTTGTTCGTCGACAAAGTCCGCAAGCACCGGAACGAGCAAGCCTTGGCGCGCCAGCGGTTCGGCGACCAGCGTGGCGCAACGTGAAATACCCAGGCCCTGCAGCGTGAGCGTGGCGGTCATGCCGGTATTGTCGGAGCGCCAGGATGCCTTGGGCACGATCACGCTGGGTTTCCCGTCAATCACGAAAGGCCAGTGGTTGAGCATGGGCACGCCGCTGTTGGTGATCAGCCGGTGGTTATGCAGTTCGTCGGGGTGCCGGGGTGTTCCGTAAGCCTGAAGGTAGCCCGGCGCAGCATACAGCCGCCGCCCCAGCGCACCGATTTGCCGGGCAACGACCGTGTCGGTCACCGGTGTGCCGGTGCGAATCGCGATGTCGATGCCGTCCCGCGCCATGTCCACCAGCCGGTCTTCCACCTGGAGGTCCACGCACAGCTGCGGATGGCGCCGGTGCAGGCTGTCAAAACTGGGCGCCAGCAGGTACTGGGCGACCACCGTGCTGGCCGCCACACGCACCCAGCCGGTGGCTTGCCGCGACTGGCTGGCAAATTCGCCTTCCAGCTCGTCGAGCGTTCCCACGATGCGGCGGCAGTACTGCAGAAAGGTTTCGCCCTCGGCGGTGGGCGCCAAACCGTGCGTGGAGCGATGGATCAGGCGCGTACCGCAGGCTTTTTCGATGCGGCTCAGGCTGCGCGAAACCTGGCTGACCGGTACGTCGCGTTCGCGGGCAACGGCCGAGAGGGTGCCCAGCTCGGCCACGCGGGCAAAGAGGAGCATGTCGTCGAAGCCAAGGTTGCGCATGGGTCAATGGTAACCAGTACAGGGCCTGCGGGCGGCTTTGCAGCCAGCGCAAGACCCATTTGCGGACCATGCCGTTTCCGGCGGGCCGTGCTTTTCCTACAGTGCTTTCACCCCCCGCAAACCCCGGGGACAGAAAAGGAAAACATCATGAGCCGCACCCTTTCGCTTGACGAGCACAACCGCCTGATCGATCTGGCCGGGCAGCGTGCGAGGCAACTACGCCGCGAGGCCGTGGAGAATTTCGGCAACGGGGCCGCGCCGGCCGCCCTGCGGGCAGCAACCCGGTTTGTACAGAGTCTGGCGCGCCACGCCCGGCTGCGCAAACAGACGGGGACCTGAACCACGCCGGTGCCGGCGCACAAACGCGCTGTCTTTCCTTGTCTATTTCCCGACAAAGTGATCAAACGAGGAGAAGTGCTGCGAAACAGCTTTTCCTTGTGCATCAATCAGTCGAAGGCCTGGCTGGGAGTCGATTTTCCCGATGCGGGTGACGGGCGTTGCGGCAAGCCGTGAAGCTGCCCGTACGGCCTCACGCGCGGAGGGCGGCGCGGTGAAGGCGAGCTCATAATCATCCCCGCCTGCCAGTACGCATTCCAGCTGCTTTTCATGGGGAATTGTGCCTTCGGCCCAATCAGGACAAGCGCGGACAGCTATCAAATTGATAGTAAGCGAGGTGTCGATGGTAGCGCCGGCGCCGGATGCCTTGAGGATGTGTTGCAAGTCACCCAGCAGGCCGTCGCTCACGTCGATGGCTCCAGAGGCAACATCCCGCAGGGCCAGGCCGAGGGCGACGCGCGGCGTGGGTTGTTCGAGCCGCTGGCGGGTCTGTGCAAGGACGCCTGGAGGCAGGGCCAGGGCGCCGCGCAGCGCCTCCAGGGCAAGCCGGGCGTCACCCAGCGTGCCGCTGACATAGATGTCGTCGCCGGGCTTTGCGCCGGAGCGCAGCAATGCCTGGCTCTTGCCGCCGACCACAGGCACTTCGCCGAACACCGTGATGCAGATGTTGAGCGGCCCCTGGGTGGTGTCGCCGCCCACCAGTTCGCAGCCGTGCGCATCGGCCAGCGACAGCAGGCCTTGCGAAAACGCGGCCAGCCAGGCGTCGTCGATAAGGGGCAAGGCCAGGGCCAGTGTGAATGCCAGGGGCTGGGCGCCGCAGGCGGCGAGGTCGCTGAGGTTGACGGCCAGCGCCTTGTGGCCCAAGGTAAAAGGATCTACATCTGCAAAGAAATGCCGGCCCTCGACCAGCATGTCGCTGGAGATGGCCAGTTGTGTGCCGGGCGCGGGCTGCAGCAATGCACAGTCGTCACCGACACCCAGGACGGCCCGGCCGGCGGGACGCGTGAAATAGCGTGCGATCAGGTCAAATTCACCCATATGCCGAGCATACAAGGGTATCCGGCAAAGCCGGATCAGGGATGTTGTTGGTGCGTGACGCCACCGCGGAAACGGTCGGCCGCCTGGCGTATGACTTCGGCCAGCAGGTGTTCCTCGCCCTGCTTTTCGCGCAGCCAGCGGGCGTCATTGTCGGCACGCTCCACGCTGTTGCGCAGCAGGTGCAGCGACGCACCGGCACCCATGCCGGTGGCATGGCGTTCAATCTGTGCCATGGTCAGCAGGATGTGCTCGCGCAGCGGCATGTGCCCGCCCGTGGCCGGGTCGACATAGACTGCGTCCAGCCCGAAGCGGCAGGCCTGGAAGCGGTTGTAGGTGTAGACCAGGTAGTCGTCCTCGACCGGCATGAAGGGCTGTTCGTGCATGAACCAGGAGGCCAGTGACTGCACAAAGCCGGCCAGCGCGGTGGCACGCTCCACGGTCATCGGGGTGTCGAACACGCGGATCTCGATGGTGCCGAACTCCGGCTTGGGCCGGATGTCCCAGTAAAAGTCCTTCATGCTCTTGACCACGCCGGTGCGCGTCATCTTGTCGAAGTACACGGTGAAGTCGTCCCACGTCAGGGCAAACGGTGCACGGCCCGATAGCGGGAAGGCAAACACGGAGTTGAGGCGCGCCGAATCAAACGCTGTGTCTTGCCCCTGCACGTAAGGCGAAGATGCCGACAGGGCAATGAAGTGCGGGATATAGCGCGACATGCGGTGCAGCGTCAGCAGGGCACTGTCGGCGTCGGGGCAGCCCACGTGCACGTGCTGGCCGAAGATCGTGAACTGCTTGGAAAGGTAGCCGTACAGCTCCGACAGTTCGCGAAAGCGCGGTTTGTCGTAAATGCGGCGCTCGTGCCATTGCTGAAACGGATGCGTGCCGCCGCCCACCACCGCAATGTTGAGCTTGTCGGCGCTCTTGACGAGCGCGTCGCGAATCTGCGAAAGCTGGCCCAGCACCTCCGAGGCGTTATGGCACACGCCGGTCGAGATCTCGATCATGCTGGACGTCATCTCCGGCACCACGGCGCCGGGTAGCGGAATTTTGGCCATCAGGCGCAGCATGTCTTCGGCATACGGCGCGAGGTCATAGTCGTGGGTATTGACGAGCTGCAGTTCAAGCTCGACACCCAGCGAGAGGGCTGCGGACTTCTGGAAAGGTTCAAGACTCATGARCAGGTCCTGTTGAAGGGCTGCGTGTGAGCGGCGCCCAGGGTTTGGAGCTTTCGCCCGAGCGGTAGATGGCCACGGTGGCGAGCACGGCACCCAGCACTTCCATCAGCAAGATTGCAGGCAGGGCCACGCTGGCAATCTGACGCCCCGTGGCGCCCGAGGCCGCCGCAAACTGTGAAACCAGCAGCAGCGCCACCGATGACATCGGCGACATCGCGCAGCCGACCCAGAGGGCCTGCTTCCAGCTGGCGCCGCTGCCCACGTTACCGATGGCGACACCGGCAATCTTGGCAACCATGCGGGCCACGACCATGCCGATGACGAGCCCGGCAACAGGCCCGCTCCAGTCTGCTTGCGCGGCGACCACGGAGACCAGCACAAACATCAACATGGTCAGCATCGACGAGGCAGTGCCCATCTGCCGCGGCCATGACCAGGGGCGCGGGTTCAGTTGCTTGAGCAGCATGCCGCCCAGCAGGGCCGCCAGCGGCGCCGAGCCGCCGAAGTGGGCTGCAAGCGCCGCGCCTGTGGCGATCAGTGCCAGCAGCAGGATGGCGGTGTTCTCGCTGGTGGGGCTCATCACCCGCAAGGCGATGCGCAATGTGAGGGCGAGCACAGCGCCGACCACGACGGACAGGCCCAGCACCACCAGCACTGCGTAGAGCGGGCTTGACAGCGCGGCTTCGCCCCGCGGCATCAGGCCGGCGCGGGCGCTGCACAGCGTGAGGGCATACAGGGTGCCCAGCGTTGACAGCACCAGGGCGCGTTCCGTCACCGGTCCGGCGGCACCTGTGTCGATCGCCACACGCGAGAGAACGGCCGGTGATGCGGCCATGGCCAGCAGCGCGAGCGACTCCGCAACGATCTCGCGCACGCCCAGCTTGCTCAGGGCCCAGTGGACAAAAACATAGGTGAGGGCAGATTCAGCCAGGCTTTGCACCAGCACCATGGGGTTGTGGCGAAACCAGCGCAGCGGAATGCGCCCGCCCGCTTCAAACAGCACCACGGCAACGCCCAGCTCCAGCAGGAAAAGCCCGGTGCCCTGCAATGGCCACACGGCGCCGGTAAAACCGGCCAGTCCGGCCAGCCCGCCGACGAGTGAATAGCCGATGACCTTGGGCAGGCCTGTGTAGCGGTTGGCGAGGTGGCCGGCAGCAGCCGCTACCGCCAGCAGAATGGACCATTGCACGGTCGGCAAACCTGCCGACGGCTTGATCCACTCAGCCCATATGGCCAGAATTTCGTTCATACGGGGTTGTCTCCACTGTCGTCAGGACTTCTTCTACAAGCATGCCCTGTGTCTGCGGCATGTTGCGCGTTGAGTGGCCAGCCTTGGCGGCATGAAGCCCGGTGGTGTTCCTGAAAAGAAACGTTGCATTAATTTACAGGCGCCTCGCGGCGGGACCTGTAGGACAAGACCTGAACATGAAGCACACCCCTATCGGGCTCACTGCGTGTAGCCCTTTTCCCCTTGCAGGGGACGGCGCCTGCGGCCCGGCAAAGCCGGTTCCGCGGCCCCTGCT
>NZ_JBFUCA010000102.1:0-10702 GCF_056405475.1 Polaromonas sp. P1_G4 | reverse complement strand
CTTTAGCGTAGCGCGTGTATGAGCGAAGAAGTTAGATGGAATAAACCATGAATCTGATCCAGACCCTTGAGCAGGAAGAAATCGCCCGCTTGAACAAGACCATTCCCGTTTACGCTCCCGGCGACACCGTGATCGTGAGCGTCAATGTGGTGGAAGGTACGCGTAAACGCGTGCAGGCTTTTGAAGGTGTGGTGATTGCCAAGCGCAATCGCGGCCTCAATTCCAGCTTCATCGTTCGCAAGATCTCTAACGGCGAAGGCGTGGAACGTACGTTCCAGGTTTACAGCCCGCTGATCGCGAAGATTGAAGTCAAGCGCCGTGGTGATGTGCGCCGTGCCAAGCTGTACTACCTGCGTAGCCGCAGCGGCAAATCCGCACGTATCAAGGAAAAGCTGGGCGCCAAGGCTGCCTAAAAGCACCTCCGCCCTGAAAAGCCGCTCTGTCGAGCGGCTTTTTTTTGCCTGCTAACCTCTCACTCCATGAACAACACCCGGCCCCTGCCGAAGTTTGACCCGCGCAGCATCCCGGTGCTGGGTATTGATGACCATCTGGCGGGGGTCCCTTCGGCGCACCTTTCACCGGAGGCCCTGCGCCAGCGTTTTCGGCATCCGCCTGTGTGGACTCCCGAACACAGCGTTGAAAAGACATTCACCGACCGCACGCCTGCGCTGGCTGCGGTGCTGATTCCGCTGGTCATGCGGGACGAGCTGACACTGYTGCTGACGGAGCGGACCACCAACCTGTCCACGCACTCAGGCCAGGTCGCCTTGCCCGGCGGCCGTACGGATGAAACCGACCGCGATGCGGTAGACACCGCGCTGCGGGAAGCGCACGAGGAGGTGGGCTTGCCGCGCGACCATGTGGAGGTGCTGGGCACCTTGCCGACCTACGTCACCGGTACCGCTTTCATCATCACGCCGGTGGTGGCGCTGGTGAGGCCCGGGTTCGTGCTGCAGCCCAATCCGGGTGAAGTCGCAGATGTCTTCGAGGTGCCGCTGGGCTACCTGATGAACCCGGCCAATCATCGCCGCCACGAGATGGAGTTCGACGGCGCCCTGCGCCAATGGCTTTCCATGCCGTACTCAGACCCCTCCGTGGAAGGTGATGGCAACGAGGCCAGGGAGCGTTATATCTGGGGCGCGACGGCCGGCATGCTGCGTAATCTCTATCGTTTTCTGGTGGCTTAGCCCACCACCGTCCAGGCTCACTTCGTGTAGCCTGTTCCCCCCTTCCAGGGGGCGGCGCCTGGGGCCGGCGAAGCCGAAAAATTAGCACACCCCTATCGGGCTCACTTCGTGTAGCCCTTTTCCCCTTGCAGGGGACGGCGCCTACGGCCTGGCAGAGCCAGTTCCGCGGCCCCTGCTCGCACGGGCCCCGCTGGGTTGTGCTAACTGAACTCTTAAACCCAGCATGAGCCGCGGGGCTGGCTATGCCAGACCGCAGGCGGGCGGCCCCCTCGGGGGGMAGCGCATTACACGAAGTGAAAAGCGTGGGGGCCAAGTTATGATTCCTCATGAGCTTTTTTGCCGTTTTGTTTGCACTCATCATCGAACAGGCCCGTCCGCTGGCCCGCGGCAACTGGATTCATGCGGGATTTCGGGGCTGGGCCCGCTGGACCAACCGCAGCCTGGATGCCGGCAAACCGCACCACGGCTGGATCGCATGGACGGTCGCCGTGCTGGTGCCGGCGCTGGTCACCTTCCTGATTCACTGGCTGCTGTGGACCATCAACCCCGTGCTGGCTTTTGCATGGAACGTGGCAATCCTCTATGTCACGCTGGGCTTTCGGCAGTTCAGCCACTACTTCACGGACATACGCGACGCGCTGGATGACGGCGACGAAACGACAGCGCGCGAATTGCTGGCGCAGTGGCGCCAGGTCGATGCGAGCGAGCTTCCGCGCAGCGAAATTGTCCGCCACGTGATTGAATATTCGGTGCTGGCCGCGCACCGCCATGTGTTCGGCGTGCTGGGCTGGTTTTCGGTGCTCGCTGCGCTGGGGCTGGGGCCCGCAGGCGCCGTGCTCTACCGCATGAGTGAGTTCGTTTCACGCTACTGGGCCTATAAAAGAAGGACCGCCGCTGCAGCAGGCGAGGGCGCCAGCACGGCGTTGCAGCTTGCCGCAAGCCGTGCCTGGGGCGTGATTGATTTTGTGCCCGCCCGTGTCACCTCGCTGGGTTTCGCGGTGGTCGGCAGTTTTGAAGACGCCATTGATGCCTGGCGCAACTACACGCACCGGTTTCCGGTTGGCACTCCTTCGGCCTCTGAAAACCGCAACGACGGGATCATCCTGGCTGCCACGTCCGGTGCCGTGAACGTGCGCCTGGGCGGCGAAGCGCTCAAGACCACGTTTTCGGCGGACACCTCGCAAAGTTTCCAGGCGGGTGGCCTGGATGCGGAAGACGGCATCGCCACAGAAGCCACGCCTGGCCGGGAGCCCGAAGTGGCGCACCTGCGAAGCATCGTGGGGCTGGTGTGGCGTTCCGTGGTGCTGTGGATGGTCTTGCTGGCGCTGCTGACCCTGGCACGCCTGCTCGGATGAGCGGCAGCCTGCCTTCCGGGCAATCCTTCTGGAGCCCTGCGGTGCGCGGTCTTGTGCCGTATGTGCCGGGGGAGCAGCCCGGTGTTGCGGACCTGGTCAAGCTCAACACCAACGAGAACCCATACCCGCCATCGCCCCGTGTCGTTGCCGCCATCACGGCCGCGGCGCAAAACGGCCTGCAGCTTTATCCCGACCCGCAGGCCAATGCACTCAGGCGGGCGATTGCCGGCTACCACGGCATAGACACCGGCCAGGTGTTTGCTGGGAATGGTTCGGATGAAGTGCTGGCGCACGCTTTCTGCGCATTTTTCCGCCACGGCCAGCCGCTGTTGATGCCGGATGTCAGCTACAGCTTTTACAGGGTGTACTGCGGGCTCTATGGCATTGAGGCCGGGCTCGTGCCGCTGGATGCGTCCCTGCGCATCCATGTGGCGGATTACACCGCGCCATGCGCGGGCGTGGTGATTGCCAACCCGAACGCGCCCACCGGCACCGGCCTGCCGCTGGCGCAGATCGAGCAACTGTTGCAGCAACAGCCCGAGCGGGTTGTGCTGGTAGACGAAGCCTATGTGGATTTCGGCGGCGAAACCGCCATTGAACTGATTGCGCGTTATCCCAACCTGCTGGTGGTGCACACGCTGTCCAAGTCGCGCTCGCTGGCCGGATTGCGCGTTGGTTTTGCCGCCGGCCAGCGCCACCTGATTGAAGCCCTTGAGCGGGTGAAAGACAGCTWCAATTCCTATCCGCTGGACCGCCTGGCCATCGCCGGTGCCGTGGCGGCTTACGAGGATCGTGCTTATTTTGAAGCGACTCGCACGGCCGTGATCCAGAGCCGTGATCTGTTAAGCCGGCAGCTGCAAGGCCTCGGCTTTGACGTCTTGCCATCGCAGGCCAACTTCCTGCTGGCTCGCCATCCTGGCCACGACGCAGCGGCCTTCGCGGCCGGCTTGCGCGAAAAAAACATCCTGGTGCGCCATTTCAGGCAGCCGCGCATCGACCAGCATTTGCGCATCAGCGTGGGCACGCCGGCGCAGTGTGAGGCGCTGGTGCAGGCCTGCCGCGAGCTGCTCAAGGCCTGACGCTATTGCCCGGACGGGCGCTGCCCGTCAGTTCCCGTCAATATCGGGGTTGCGACAGCTCGGCAAATAGTTCGCTATACAAACGATAGCGGCTTGCGCTGATTCCGTCTGGGCTGGGCCCCGATTTGACCTTTGAAATCACCCCGCAACCCGGCTCATGCAGGTGGGTGCAGTTGTAGAACTTGCAGTCCTGGGCGTGCGCCTTGAGGTCGGGCATGTAGTTGGCCAGCTGCACTGGGTCAATGTGGTGCAGCCCGAACTCCTGAAAGCCCGGCGAATCAATCAGCGCGGTGCTCCTCTGACCGTCCGTCCCGGTATTCACCCAGTACAGCGTGGTACTTGTGGTGGTGTGTTTGCCTGAATTGAGGGCCTGCGATATTTCCGCCGTCAGCACCCGTGCATCGGGCACCAGCAGGTTGGTCAGGCTGCTTTTGCCCGCGCCTGAAGGTCCCAGCACCAGCGTCTTTTTGTCCCGCAGCAAGTCCGTCAGTTCCTGCAGTTCCGGGTGCGGGGCATCGGCCGGCCCGCTTGTCGCTGTTTTGGGCTTGATGGCCAGCGAGAGCATTCTGTAGCCCATGGCCCGGTAGGGCGCCAGCTTGGCCCAGGCGCGCCCGAAAGGCTCGGTGAGGTCGCTTTTGTTAAGGGCGATGATGGGGGTGATACCCTCTGCTTCAGCGGCAATCAACGCGCGGGTCAGCTGGCTTTCCGAAAACTCGGGCTCGGCTGCGATGAGGATCAGCACCTGGTCGAGGTTGGCGGCGAAGGACTTGGTGCGCATCTCGTCCTGCCGGTAAAACAGGTTGCGGCGCTCTTCAATTTTCTCGATGGTGCCTTCGTCTTCGGAAGGCAGCCAGCGAATGCGGTCTCCCACCACGGCCTGGCTTTTCTTGCCGCGCGGGTGGCAGATGAGGCGTTCGCCGGTGTCGGTTTCTACCAGCACATGGCGGCCAAAACCCGCCACCACCAGCCCGGGCCGCGTGCCTGCGACGGGCGCGGCGGCAGGGCGTGCCGGTTTGCTCAAGCCAGCAAGGCGTCAACCTTCGACGCACAGAAAAAGTCACTGACTGAAACACCATCGACGTCATGCGTGTTGAAACGCACGGTGCATTTGCCGTAGCTCACGGCCAGGTCGGGGTGATGGTCTTCGGCATTGGCAATGAAAGCCAATGCGTTGACGAAGGCGATGGTCTCGTAGTAGTTCTTGAAGCTGTAGGTTTTTTCCAGCGAACCGTCGATCAGGCGCCAGCCCAGGGCCTGCTCGCCATTGAGCTTGCTCAACTGGGTGACGATTTCCGTGGCGCTCAGGGCGCGGCGGTTTTGGTGGATCGGGTTGCTCATGTCGCGGTGCTTTCAACAGAAGGAATCATGCGGCCCAGCCGTTCGGAGGCGGGCGGATGCGAATAGTAAAACTTCACAAATACCGGGTCGGGCGTGAGGGTGCTGGCATTGTCCTGGTAGAGCTTGAGCAGGGCGCTCTGCAGGTCTTTGCCGTCGGTTTGCGCCACGGCATAGGCGTCGGCCTCGAACTCGTGTTTACGCGAGAACTGCGCAAACACCGGCGAGATGAAGAAGCTGAAGAGCGGCACCACCAGCAAAAAGAGCAGCAGCGCCAGGGCGTCATTGGCGCCGGTGAGGTTGGGCCGCACGCCCAGGCCGGTATAGAACCAGACCTGTGACGACAGCCAGCCCAGCAAGGCGAAACCGGCCAGGCTCATGGCAAACATCAAGACGATGCGTTTGATGATGTGCTTGTGCTTGAAATGGCCCAGCTCATGCGCGAGCACGGCGTCAACTTCACCGGGGTTGAGCTGTTTGAGCAGGGTGTCGTAAAACACCACGCGCTTGGCCGCGCCGAAGCCGGTGAAATAGGCATTGGCGTGGGCCGAGCGTTTGCTGCCGTCCATCACGAAGAGGCCTTTGGCCGCAAAGCCGCAGCGCTGCATCAGGGCTGTCACGCGCGCCTTCAGTGTCTCGTCTTCGAGCGGTTTGAACTTGTTGAACATCGGCGCGACGACGGTGGGGTAGAGCACCAGCACCAGCAGGTTAAAACCCATCCAGGCACCCCAGGCCCACAGCCACCACAGGCTTCCCGCGCTGCCCATCAGCCACAGGATGAGCGCCACGATGGGCAGGCCGATGACGATGCCGACCAGCGTCGACTTCACCAGGTCGGCCAGCCAGAGTTTCAAGGTCATCTTGTTGAAGCCGAAACGCTCTTCGATGCGGAAGGTGCTGTACAGGGTGAAGGGCAGGTCGAGCAAACCGCTGATGAGGCCAAAAGCGGCCAGCAGGGCCAGTTGCGGCACCAGCGCGCCCCAGGCGGCCAGGCCGGAACCGGCGATTGCCTGGTTCAGCGTGTCGATGCCGCCCAGCAGCGTCCAGCCCAGCAGCACGGCGGCGGCGAAAGCCATCTCCAGCATGCCGAAGCGTGCCTTGGCGATTGTGTAGTCGGCTGCCTTCTGGTGCGCCTGCAGCGAAATGGTGGCCGAGAAGGCGGCGGGCACCGCGTTCCGGTTCCGTGCCACATGGCGGATCTGCCGCGAAGCCAGGTAGAACTTCGTGAGCAGCCCCAACACCAGAAAGGCGGAAAACACCCCGGTGAAAACAAGCGAATAGTCGGTCATGGCTGGCAGTTTAGGCGATCAGCGAGAATCGCAAGATGCCTGAAACTGAACCCCTACTTAAAAAATCAGACCAGAACCTCGTCTGGCTGGACTGCGAAATGACCGGCCTCGACCCGGAAAAAGAGCGCCTGATCGAGATCGCCGTCATCGTCACAGGCCCGCAACTCACGCCGCGCATTGAGGGCCCGGTTCTGGCGATCCACCAGACCGACGAGTTGCTGGACCAGATGGACAACTGGAACAAGGGCACCCATGGGCGCAGCGGCCTGATCGACAAGGTCAAGGCCAGCACCGTGGACGAGGCAGATGCCGAAGCGCAGATTCTGGCTTTTTTGGCCCGATACGTTCCCAAGGGTGTTTCACCGCTGTGCGGCAACACCATCAGCCAGGACAGGCGCTTCCTGGTCAAGTACATGCCCAAACTCGAAGCCTTCCTGCACTACCGCAACGTTGACGTCAGCACCTTCAAGGAACTGGCCAAGCGCTGGAGTCCCGAGGTTTACAGCGCCTTCAAAAAGCGCCAGAGCCACACCGCCCTGGCCGATGTGCACGAGTCGATTGACGAACTTGAGCACTATCGGCAACACTTCCTGAAGTGAATTCTGCGTAAGTCATTTCGGGGTTTTAGCCAGACAGGACAAGCGCAAGCAGCTATTGAAATGATAGCGGGTGCGCACGGTACAGGCTGACGGCAGGAAGCCGCGATGCCCCCGGTTGAGCAGGGGATTGGTAGAAACCCGTAAAGCACGCTATAATCGTGGGCTTGCAGTGCACTGGGTGCCCTGCATTTGTACATCTACCTCACACTTTTGACTCCAATAACGGAGTCACCGCTTCGGGCACATTTCTGCTGCCTGGACCGCATATTCGTTTGATGGTTGATGTTTTATTAACCATGAACGAATCCTCCGCATCGCGGGGGTGAAGTTTCCTGTTCCTTCGCCAAAAGCGTTGCGCACAGGTGATTAGTGAGAAAAAACATGACTGACTCTTTTGAGGCTCGTGGCGACGTTTTGCCCGACACAAATATTGATACCACCGCTGAAGCCGTGATCCACGTGATTCCGGACTTCTCTTCGGACGAGCCTTCGGCAGCCGCAACCTCCCTGGAAGCTGTTGCAGCCGAACCCAACGGTTTCGTGAAGCTGGGCCTGGCCAAGGAACTCCTGCAAGCTGTCGCCGACATGGGTTTTACCCAGCCGACGTCCGTGCAGATGGCCACCATCCCCAAGGCCATGCAGGCCCTGGACCACGACGCCAAGAACGACCCCAAAGCCAAATTCACCGACCTGCTGGTTTCCAGCCAGACCGGTAGCGGCAAGACCGCAGCCTTCCTGCTGCCTGTGCTGCACACCCTGCTGAAACAGCAGGAAGAAGCCGAGCGTTTTGAGCGTTCCGAATTTGAACGCCTGAGCGCCGAAGCCGTCGCCCGCGGCGAAGCACCCCTGAAAAAACCCAAGCGCAAGGACCCGACCAGCCCGCGCAACTTCAAGGCTGCCACGCCCGGTGCACTGATCCTGTGCCCGACGCGTGAATTGGCCCAGCAGGTTTGCGCCGACGCAATCGACCTGGTTCGCCATTGCCGCGGCCTGCGCATTGCCAACGTGGTGGGCGGTATTCCTTACCAGCTGCAAATTGCCAAGCTGCAAAATGCCGACCTCGTKGTGGCCACCCCCGGCCGCCTGCTCGACCTGCAGCGCAGCATGCAGATCAAGCTGGACCAGGTGCAGTTCCTGGTCGTCGACGAAGCCGACCGCATGCTGGACCTCGGCTTTGCCGACGACCTGACCGAAGTCAACCAGCTCACGATCGAGCGCAAGCAGACCATGATGTTCAGCGCCACGTTTGCGCCGCGCATCATGCAACTGGCCACGCGTGTGATGCGCCAGCCGCAGCGCGTCGAGATCGACTCGCCGCATGAAAAACATGCGTCGATCACCCAGTCTCTGCTGTGGGCCGACAACATGACCCACAAGCGCAAGCTGCTGGATCATTCGCTGCGCGACACCACCATGAACCAGTCGATCGTGTTTGCCTGCACCCAGGTTGAATGCGACGGCCTGGCCAATGACCTGGTGCAGGAAGGCTTCAGCGCTGTGGCGCTGCATGGCGCACTGGGCCAGGGCCTGCGCAACCGCCGCCTGATGGCTTTCCGCGACGGCCGTGTCCAGATCCTGGTCGCTACCGATGTGGCTGCCCGCGGCCTGGACGTTCCGTCGATCACCCACGTGATCAACTACGGCCTGCCGATGAAAGCCGAAGACTACGTGCACCGCATTGGCCGTACCGGCCGCGCCGGCCGCGAAGGCCAGGCGATCACGATTGCCGAGTTCCGCGATCGCCGCAAGATCCAGGACATCGAGCACTACATGCAGCAGAACCTCAAGCCCAGCGTGATCGCCGGTCTGGAGCCACAGCAGCGCTTTGCCCCGACCTCCGATCGCCCACGCGGCAACTTCGGCGGTGACCGCGGCGACCGCGGTGGCCGCAGCTTCGGCGGTGGTGGTGATCGTGGCGGCTATGCCGGCCGCAAGCCTGCAGGTGGCTTTGGCGGTGGTGCTGGCGGTGGCGGCTTCGGCGCACCTCGTCACAACGACCGTGACGATCGTGCTCCCTTCCAGGGCCGCGCTCCTGGACCACAGGGTGGCTATGGCGACCGTTCCGGTTTCAATGACCGCGGCCCGCGCCGTCAGGATGACCGTGGTTTTGGTGGCGGCAACAACACCGGCWTTGCGCCGCGTGAAGACCGCAACTTCGCTCCGCGCAACGAAGGCTTTGCTTCCCGCAATGAAGGTTTCGCACCGCGCCCTGACTTTGCCAACCGCAAGCCTGGTTTTGCCAAGCCTGCCGGCAAGGTGTTTGTGCCCCGCGATGCGGCCAAGAAACCCGGCAAGTTCTCCAAGCCCTTTCGCGATTGATGCTTAATTAAGCATCGCCAGCAAGGGCAAATAAAAAAGCCGCCCCGGACAATGTCTGGGGCGGCTTTTTTTATGGCCCCGTGCGGACTGGGGGCCGCACCCGCGGACACCTGCAACGCCCGCTGAAGTTATGATGCGATGGCCGCGCCGGCAGTCCGGCGCTTGCCAAAAAACACATCCACATGCACGCAGCCGCCTGGCCTCCTCTTTCAAAGAACTGACTCTTTGCTTCCTGCGCACCCGGACGTCCGTCCTGTTGCAAGGCTGAAGCACTGCCCGCACCCGCCGGATCGCCCCAGGCGGGGTGCCTGATCCCGACCGCCTTTTTCATTTGTGACGATCCCGCATCGTCCGCGATCACGTTCATCTCTCTTTTTTGGAAATCGTCATGTCCCTGTTCAATACCCTGGTGGCCTCTGCCATCCCGCTGGCGCCGCACGCGCTGATCCGCAAAGTCTCGCGCCGTTATATCGCCGGTGACACCGTGGCCGATGCGATCAACCGCATCGTGGCGCTCAATATCGATGGTTTTTCCGCGACCGTCGACGTCCTGGGCGAAACCGTCAAATCCTTGTCTCAAGCCGACGACACGACGCGCGAATACCTCAAGGTGCTTGAAGCGATCGCGCGTGAGGGACTGCGCGCGAACATCTCGGTCAAACCGACAGCGCTCGGCCTGCTGCTCGACGCGGCCCATTGCGAGCGCAATATGGAACGCCTGCTCGACGCAGCGAAGGCGCACTCAATTTTTGTGCGCATCGATATGGAGGACGCCAGCTGCACGCAGCGCGAGATCGACTTGTTGCTGCGCCTGAAAAAGCGTGGATATGCCAATGTCGGCCTGGTGCTGCAGGCCTACCTCAACCGCACCGATGACGATATTGGCCCGCTGCTCGGCGCGAGTGAAAACCTGCGCGTCTGCAAAGGCATCTATGTCGAGGCGCGCGAGCATCTCGTGGAGGGCGCCTGGCACGACCGGCGCGCGATCAACCCGCACTTCCTGCGCCAGATCGCGCGTTGCTTTGACAGCGGCACCTTTGTCGGCGTCGCGACGCATGACGAGGAGCTTGTGGACCAGGTGATCACACTGGCGCGTAGCCGACGTGTGGCCAACTCGGCGTTCGAGTTCCAGATGCTGCTCGGCGTGTGTGAAGGCCTGCGGGACCGGCTGTTGGCCGAAGGCTACGCGGTCCGCATCTATGTGCCTTGCGGCAAGGACTGGTACGGTTACAGCATGCGGCGCATCAAGGAAAATCCGCGCATCGCGGGTTATCTGGTGCGCGCCTTGTTGACTCGCTGAGCGCTTCAGCTCATGCCGTTGCGGCTGGCCAGTTCGACAAACAACGCCGACTGGTCCAGGTCCGTCAGGCCGTTTTCAACACCTTCGGCATAGAGCCGTTCAAAGAGTGCCGTGACCGGTGCTTCAAAGCCGATCTCCTGTGCGGTGGCCAGCGCATTGCGCATGTCCTTGAGCTGGATGTCCATGCGGGCGCGCGGCGCGAAGTCGCGCTCCAGCATGCGCTGGCCGTGCAGCTGCAG
>NZ_JBFUCA010000101.1:0-10727 GCF_056405475.1 Polaromonas sp. P1_G4 | reverse complement strand
GCTCTGGATTTTGTCTTCCAGTTCCGCGGTTTTTACCAGCGCCATCGCAACGTCACCCGTTTTGACCGCGGGTGGAATTTCTTTTTCGAGGACCTTGTTGATCAGCAGTAGCTCTTGTGCCGATCTTTCCACCGTGTCCTGCACGGCATCGTTTTTTTCGAGCGCGCGCGCCAGTTGTGGCTTCTCGGGCGAGGTGTTCGAGGGTTTTTGCATGGATGCTTTCGTGGCGGGTGATGGCCGGGGGACAAGGGGCTGGCGTCCCGCAGTGGACGCGCGACGGTACTCCCCATCATGCACCCGAAATGCATTGCCGGGGTGGACTTTACGGGGAGATTACCTGCGTTGGCGGCGCATGAAAGATTCGTCGCCTGGAGAAACCGGTGACATGGAAAACCTGCCCACAAAACGCGCACAAAAAAGAAGTGGGCCGCAAGCGGCCCACCTTTGCTTCTGCTCCATCCGGTGAATTCATCAAACCCCGGCGGAGCGAGTGGCAACTGGTTATTGCGGCGGTGAGGCGACGGGCGCCGGGATCACCACAATGTCTGTCGAGGTCTGCGGCTGCACGCGCACGTTGGTGGCGCCTGGGGGCACCACAACGGTTTCAACTTCGCGAACCACACCGCCRCCGGCGACGCTGCCTTCGGCCTTGCCATAGCCCACGATACGGGCCTGGCAGGCGACCTGGTCTTCACCCTTGAAGACATCACAGCGCTTCAATGCATTGGCGGCAAACTGTCCATTGGCGTTGTCGACCTTGCCGGCACGTTTGGCGGCATTGGCGTTCTTCACTTCAGTGATACAGGTTGCCCGGTCTTGTTGGGTCTTGCCGTTGTTACACGCGGCCATTTCGCTCCTGGCGTCACCCGTGGCGTCGATCCCGGTGGTGCCGGAAGCAATCTGGGCAGCAGCGCCCAGGGAAAGCAGGGCGGCGGCGCCGAAACAGGCGGTAATGCGCGCAAGGCGGAAATTCAGGGATGAGGTCATGGTCAAACTCCTTGTTCGAAACTCGATGGATATCGATAAAGGGAGTCTGGGCCGCTACCTGAAACGGCCATGAAAGGAAAAGGTCCGGGTAAGCCGTGCCCTAAGCCCATTCGCCTGTAGGACAGGTCTTTCAGCGGCTTTTGATGGGCCGGGGTTCGCGCGGGTAACGGCTAACTAAAGACTACAAAACCCGTTGAGCTGAGGGGCAGGCGTAACGAATTTTCTGAAGATGGTTTCTTGTACAGCCTGCAGGGGCAGTTACAGCACTACATTGACCAGATGCGCGGGGTGGACGGCGCCAGCTGCCAGAGCTGTGTGCGCCAGGCTTGCCAGACCTGCTTGAGCAAGGCCATGGCAGGTTCAACCACCGGTGACAGCACACGGATGACGACGACCTGCCCGTCGGGGCTGGTCGCGCCGGCGTACGCGGCAAGCGGGTGGGCCTGCATCACGTCACGTGCGCAGTCCAGCGCCAGCTGGCGGCGATGGCGCTCGAGCTTGCTGCCGGCCACAAAAAAGAGTGACGCGAGGCAGCGGTTGYCGGCCATGCCGAGCGGGCTGTTCATCAGCAAGGTGTCTGCGGCATCCATGCGTGCGCGCTCGAGCCAGACACCGGGCACTTCGATGTGCTGGCGAAAGCTGCCGCTCTCGAACGGCAGGCTGGCGGCGGGCAGGCCCAGGGCGGTGACGTCCCAGCCGATCAGTTCGGCGCCGGGCGCCAATGTCATGGTCAGGCGGTTTTCGGCAAGGCAGCCGTTGTAGCAAATGGCTTCTAGCGGCAGCCATTCCATGCGGGCGCCGGCCTGCAGGTCGAGGCGGGTGCGCTGCAGGGCGGGCTCGCCGGCGGATCGGTAAAAGCGGGTGGCACCGGGCGTGGTGATGAGGCCGTGTGTGCCGGGTGCTGCGCTGAAGGCCAGGTCCAGCGTGTCGCCGCCGACCAGGCCGCCGGGTGGGTGCACGATGACGTTATGGCAAATCGCGTCGCCTTCGGGGTAAAGACTTTGCAGGATGCGCAGGGGTCCGCTATGGCGAAAGTGGGCAAGGGTCTTGCCGGCCTGGTGGGTGTAGTCGAGAGCGAGGGTCGCGTTCCAGGTCATGGGGCAAGTTTAACGCGGGCAGGGTGCCTGGCTTTGCTATTAATTCAGGAGCTGCTTGCGCTCGTCCTGATTGGGTTGTAGCCTCTTTTTGATTGAAATTCAGGGTCCTGCGTATTCACTGCTGGCTTGCCGGGCTGCGAAAAGCGGTGCAGCTCATCCGCGCCGCTCTCCGTTTTGCCCGGCAACCCTGACACGCTAGTGCGCAACTGTCTCTTTGGCTTCTTTCACGCGCGCGGCCAGGTGGTCCAGCGCCTCCTGCACCTGGTCGACCAGGATCAGGCAGAGGTCACCAGGTGACAGGCGCGCGAGCGCGGTGTCGATGGCCAGGAACTCACCACGGATCTCGTCGATTTTCTTGGTACGTTGCGCCTTGTGGGCGCCTTCCAGGCCCTGGCGCAGCAGGCCCATGACTTCACCGTCAGCGCGGCCGCGCTGGGCGGCGTCCTGGTAGAGGATGACGTCGTCAAACGCGCCGCCCAGGATGATGGTCTGGTCGCGGATGTCGCTGTCGCGGCGATCGCCTGCGCCGCTGATCACGACACTGCGACGCTGCCTTGGCGTGGCCGGCATGGCGTCGACCGCGGCCACCAGGGCGCGCATGGCGTCGGGGTTGTGGCCGTAGTCGGCGATCACGGTGGCGCCCTTGTAGTCCATCACGTTGAAACGGCCGGGCGCGTTGTGCGCATCGGTCACAAAGCTGGAGAGGCCGCGCTTGATGGTGTCCCAGTTGATGCCGGCGCCCCAGGCGGCCGCGACGGCGGCCATGACGTTCTCGACCTGGAAACTGATGGTGCCGCCGCGTGTGACGGGAACGCCCTGCAGCGCGATGCGCTCGACCCAGGCGCCTTCGGCGGCTACCAGCATGGGGCCGTCGACATACACGGTGCGCTTGCCTTGTGCGCGGTGCGTGGCCATGAGCGGGTGGTGCCGGTCGGCGGCGAAAAAGATCACCTTGCCGGGGCAGGTGGCCGCCATGTCGGCGACGATGGGGTCGGCGGCATTGAGCACCGCGTAGCCGGTGGTCGAGACGTTCTGCACGATCACGCGCTTGAGCACGGCCAGGTCTTCCACCGTGGTGATGTAGTTCAGGCCCAGGTGGTCGCCGCTGCCGATGTTGGTGACAACGGCGACTTCGCAGCGGTCAAAACCCAGGCCTTCGCGCAGCACGCCGCCACGGGCGATTTCGAACACGGCCGCGTCGACGTCAGGGTGCATGAGCACATTGCGCGCGCTCTTGGGGCCGCTGCAGTCGCCGCTGTCGGTTTGCCGCCCGTTGATGTAGACGCCGTCGGTATTCGTCATGCCGGTGCGCAGACCGTCGGCGGCCAGCAGGTGGGCAATCAGGCGTGTGGTGGTGGTCTTGCCGTTGGTGCCGGTGACGGCAATCACCGGCACGCGGCCGTTGTCACCGGGGGAAAAAAGTTCGTCGATCATGGCGACGCCCACGGCGCGGCCCTTGCCGTAGGAGGGCGACAGGTGCATGCGCAGGCCCGGCGCGGCATTGACTTCCACGACGCCGCCGTTTTGCGATTCGAGCGGGCGCAGCATGCTTTCGCACACCACGTCGACGCCGCAGATGTGCAGGCCGACCATTTGCGCGGCCGCCACGGCGCGCGCGGCCACAGCCGGGTGTACGTCATCGGTCACGTCGGTCGCCGTGCCGCCGGTGCTCAGGTTGGCGTTGTTGCGCAGGATGACGCGCCGGCCCTTGGCGGGAATGGATTCGGGCGTGAGCTCCTGGGCTTCCAGGCGGGCCACCGCGATGTCGTCAAAACGGATTTTGGTGAGCGAGGTGGAATGGCCTTCGCCGCGTTTGGGGTCCTGGTTGACGATGTCGACCAGCTCACGCACGGTGTGCAGGCCGTCGCCCACGACCTGCGGCGGCTCGCGCCGCGAGGCAGCCACCAGCTTGTTGCCCACCACCAGCAGGCGGAAGTCGCTGCCGGGAAGGAATTTTTCGACCATGACTTCGCCGTATTCGGCGGCTGCCTTCCAGGCGGTGTCGAGGTGTTCACGCGTGGTGATGTTGACGGTGACGCCCTTGCCCTGGTTGCCGTCCAGCGGTTTCACGACTACCGGCAAACCCACTTCCAGGGCCGCGGCCCAGGCATCGTCCGTATCGGTGACCGGGCGGCCCAGCGGCACGGGCACGCCGGCCGCGCGCAGCAGTTTTTTGGTGAGGTCCTTGTCTTGCGCGATGGATTCGGCCACGGCGCTGGTGGCGTCGATTTCCGCGGCCTGGATGCGCCGCTGTTTGGAGCCCCAGCCGAATTGCACCATGCTGCCTTTGGTGAGGCGCCGGTAGGGAATGCCGCGTGCCACGGCGGCGTCGACAATCGCGCCGGTGCTGGGACCGAGGCGTTCGTCTTCGTCGAGCGCGCGCAGTTGGGCAATCGCGGCGTCCAGGTCAAACGCGGTGTCGCGCAGGGCGGCGTGGATCAATGCTTGCGCCAGCTCAAACGCCAGCCGGCCGACGGTTTCTTCGCTGTACTCGACCACGACCTGGTAGGTGCCGGCTTCAACAGTAGAGGCGGTATGGCTGAAGGTGAGGGGGCAACCGGCAGCCGTCTGCAGCGCCAGCGCGGCGGCTTCAAGCACATGGGCCAGTGAGACGGGGCCTGCGTGGCCGGTCTGCCGGAAGGCGCCCATCTCGGGGAACAGCGAGCGCACGCGCGGCTCAAAGCCTGGCAGACCCGTGATATTGCACTCCACCGCAGTGCAGGCAACGATGGCTTCGAGCGCTGTGTGGCGGCTCCAGAGGTTGGGCCCGCGCAGGGCCCGGATACGGGACACTTCCATTACTCGGCACTCCCGGCGGTTTTAGGGGTGGTTTCAAAGGCTTCCATGCCGGCGCCTATCAAATTGAGGGGGATGCCCAGCGCCCAGGCGGCGCCCACGGCGGCCAGCAGTCCACCCTCGGACAGTCCACGGCGTTCGCGCCAGGCGGCAAGCTTGCCGAGGCCCGGCAAAAAAGCCTCGCTGGCGCCGGTGGCCAGCACGACCTGGTCCTGGCGCAGGTAGAGCGCACGGCCGCCTTTGGCGCAATGCGCCGCAATGGCCGGGGTCTCGGGGTCGGTGCTGTAGAAAATGACTTCGCCGTCGCAAAGCTCCTGCATTTCGGCGATGCGGTGATCTGCGGCATTGAGCACGGCGGCGCCGCCGGGCAGCACCACATCGACCTGCGAGCGCATCACCTTGTACATCTGGTCGGCTTCGGTGATGTCGAATTCAGCCAGGCCTTCGGCGCCGCCCAGGTCCGTGACGACACCCACCTGGCATTTGTCATAGGGCAGGCCGGTGAGCAGGATGGTGCCGGCGCCGTTTTCAAACACCGCTGCCTGCACGGCGCGGTTGATCAGCAGGCGCTGGCCGGCTTCCCAGTTGGCGCAGTTGGATGCGTCCACACAGCGCTGGTCCAGGAACAACCCACCCTGGCAGGCCAGGCCGGTGTGCCGGCCCGACAGGTGCAGCAGCCAGGCCACCAGACGCGCCACGCGCTGGTTGTCGCTGGAGCCGGCAATGCCGACGATGGGAATGCGGCCGTCAGGGCTGTCGGAGTCGGTGGCGGGGAAAAGGTGGTCGCAGATGGCACGGCCCACCGGGCGCGGCGCGCCTTCGGCCGGTTTGAGGTGCATGAGGAGGCCTGGGCCGGCGTTCACTTCAACGATGGCGCCGCCTTGCTCGTGCAACGGGCGCGAGATGTCTTGCGCCACCACATCGACCCCGGCGATGTCCAGGCCCACCACGCGCGCGGCCAGCGACACGATGTGATCAACGTCAGGATGAACCTGGTCGGTGCAGTCGATGGCCACATTGCCGTTGCGCTGGATCAGCACCTCGCGGCCAACGGCCGGTATGGCTTCGGGGCTCAGGCCCTGGCGCTGCAGATCAAGAATGATGGCGCCGTCGCTGGCGGTGTTGATGCGGCCCAGCGGGAAGTCTTCACCGACGCCGCGGCGCGGGTCGGTGTTGAGCTGTGCGTCTACCAACTGTGAGACGGTGGAGGTGCCGTCGCCGGTGACCCAGGCGGCTTCGCCGCGCGCGGCGGCGACCACACGGCCGCCGACCACCAGCAGGCGGTGCTCGTTGCCGCGCACAAAACGCTCGACCATGACTTCGCTGCCATGCCGTGCCGCAACTTCAAACGCGCCTTCGACTTCTGCCCGTGTTTTGAGGTCCAGCGACACGCCACGGCCATGGTTGCCGTCGGACGGCTTGACGACGACCGGCAGGCCGATGTCTTCGGCCGCTTCCCAGGCTTCTTCGGCTGTGGCGACGATCTGGCCTTCAGGTACCGGCACGCCGCAGGTGGCCAGCAGGCTTTTGGTGAGGTCCTTGTCGTGGGCGATGCCTTCGGCGATGGCGCTGGTGAGGTCGGTTTCGGCCGTCCAGATGCGGCGCTGGCTGGCGCCGTAACCCAGTTGCACCAGGTTGCCGTCGTTCAGCCGGAYATGGGGAATGCGGCGGTCGGTGGCCGCGGCCACGATGGAGGCCGTGCTGGGGCCGAGATAGCAGTCGTCCACCTTGGTCCGGATTTTCTCGACGGCAGACTGCACGCCGGCCTGGCCGTAGTCTGTGCCGTTGATGGCGGCCATCAACAGGCGGTGGCCTTCGGCCAGCGCGGTGCGGGCCACCTGCTCGTCGCGGGCACGGAACACCATGCGGTAAACGCCGCGCTGGGAGGTGCTGCGCGTCTGGCCGAAGCCGGTCGGCATGTCGGAAAGGTTCAGCAGCTCGATGACCACATGCTCCAGCACATGGCCGGACCAGGTGCCTTCCAGCAGGCGCTGGATGAAGCCGCCGCGCTCGCCCACGCCGCAGTGGTGTTCGACGAGGGCCGGCAACAGGGCGACCAGGCGGTCATTGAAGCCCGGCAACAGGTTGGAGGGGAAGTCTTCGAGGCTGCCGAGGTCCAGCCAGACTTCCAGCACGGGCCGATAGGTCCAGATGTTGGGACCGCGCAGGTAGTTGATGCGCAGCAGCTTGATGTCGTCCTGTGGGCTCATTTTTCGCAAAATTGTCGGCAGGGTTGGGCCTTGCCACCCCGGGGAGCAAGGCTCGGCCCTGGCCGATGGATTTCAGTGTGAGGCCGGTCAAGGTCTCGGTGGGTCCCTGTGTCTCGTTATGTTGTTGTTTTTGTCGCGGCGATGGCCGCCAGGGGTCGATTTTGATGGTTCCGTCATTTTCAGGGGGTTGATATGGTCAAACCGGTCGCTTCAGGCCGCATTCGGCGAAAATCCCTGTTTCGGGCCTATTCGCGCAACTACGAAGAACCTGCGAATACCCTGCCGCGCCAGATGCGGGACGCCAAGATTTTCCACAACACAATGCAACACAACCACCCGGCAGACGACTCCAGCCCTACCGACCCTGTTCTGGCAGGGCTTCGCTCACAACTTGCAACCCAAGAGAACGTTTTGTGCACGCTGGTGGTTGACCTGGATAACCAACTTCATTTCGCCCGGGGCCTGCTGGCCCTGACGGACCGCCGGCTGCTGGCCTGCAGCCCTGAAGGCGTATGGGCCAGCTGGCCCACGGCGGACGCCGACGGCACCGTATTGCACGGGCTTTCACTGCGCCATTTCGACCATGCCGGCGTGGGCACGCTGGAGCTGCATGAAGCGGGCCGGCGGCTGGCCAGCTGGCGGTTTACCCTGGGTGCCAATGTGCAGGCCCTGCGCCTGGTGCGCCTGTTTGCCCAGCAGCAGGCCCCGGCGGCAGGCGATGCCGCGGCGCTGGCTGAGGACACGGCCCTGTGCCCCGAGTGCGACCTGCCGCTGCCGCCCGACAGCGAGGAATGCCCGGCCTGCGCGCGCGAGCTGCACACGCCGCCTTCCACCTGGGTGCTGCTGCGCCTGTGGCGGTTTGCCGATCCGTACCGCTACCAGCTGCTGGCCGGATTTTTGCTGACTTTGGCTTCCACCGCCGCCACACTGGTGCCGCCCTACCTCACGATTCCGTTGATGGACGACATCCTGATCCCGTTCCAGAACGGCCAGCGGATCGAGCCCTGGAAGGTAGGGTTGCTGCTGGGTGGCCTGCTGGGCGCGGCCGTGCTGGGCTGGGCGCTGAACTGGGCGCGCACCTATTTGCTGGCACTGGTGTCCGAGCGCATCGGCGCCGACCTGCGCACAGCCACCTTCGACCACCTGCTGGAGCTCTCGCTGGACTACTTTGGCGGCAAGCGCACCGGTGACCTGATGTCCCGCATCGGCTCGGAAACTGACCGCATCTGCGTGTTTTTGTCGCTGCATGCGCTGGATTTCGCAACCGATGTGCTGATGATCGTGATGACCGCGGTGATCCTGATTTCCATCAACCCCTGGCTGGCCGTGGTGACGTTGCTGCCGCTGCCGTTTATCGGCTGGATGATCCATGTGGTGCGCGACAAGCTGCGCACCGGATTTGAAAAAATCGACCGCGTCTGGTCGGACGTGACCAATGTGCTGGCCGATACGATTCCTGGCATTCGCGTGGTCAAGGCCTTTGCCCAGGAAAAGCGCGAAGCCCAGCGTTTTCGTGAGGTCAACCAGCACAACCTGGCAGTCAATGACAAGCTCAACAAGACCTGGTCGCTGTTCACGCCCACCGTCTCATTGCTCACAGAAGTCGGCCTGCTGGTGGTCTGGGCTTTCGGCATCTGGCTGGTGTCGCGCCAGCAGATCACCGTCGGCGTACTGACGGCCTTCATTGCCTACATCGGCCGCTTTTACGGCCGGCTTGATTCGATGAGCCGCATCGTTTCCGTCACGCAAAAGGCCGCCGCCGGCGCCAAGCGCATCTTCGACATCCTCGATCACGTCTCCAACGTGCCCGAAACGGCCAACCCGGTGAAGATTGGTGCGCTCGAAGGCCGCATCGACATGAAGAACCTCGGGTTCCGTTACGGCAACCGCTCGGTCATTCGCGGGCTCGATCTGCAGATCCGCCCCGGCGAAATGATCGGACTGGTGGGCCACAGCGGTTCAGGCAAAAGCACGCTGGTCAACCTGATCTGCCGGTTTTACGACGTGAGCGACGGCTCCATCAGCGTGGACGGCACCGACATCCGCCGCTTCGGTGTGGCTGACTACCGCCGCAACATCGGCCTGGTGCTGCAGGAACCGTTTCTTTTCTTCGGCACGATTGCCGAAAACATCGCCTACGGCAAGCCGGGCGCCACGCGCGCTGAAATCGTCGCGGCCGCGCGTGCCGCCCATGCGCATGAATTCATTTTGCGGCTGGCGCAGGGCTATGACTCGCTGGTGGGTGAGCGCGGACAGGGGCTGTCGGGTGGTGAGCGCCAGCGCATCTCGATTGCGCGGGCCTTGCTGATCAACCCGCGCATCCTGATCCTCGACGAAGCGACCTCGTCGGTGGACACCGAAACGGAAAAAGAAATCCAGCGTGCGCTCGACAACCTGGTGCAGGGCCGCACCACGATTGCCATTGCCCACCGCCTTTCAACGCTGCGCAAGGCCGACCGCCTGGTGGTGATGGACCGCGGCCAGGTGGTGGAAGTGGGCCCGCACGACGAACTGATGGCGCAGCAAGGCGCCTACTGGCGGCTGTACGAAGCCCAGGCGCGGCAGGTCGACAGCGAAGAGGGCGGCGAGGAAGCAGCGCAAAGCCTTATCGCAGTGGCCACTTCGCAGCTGGCCCACACCGCGCAGCACACTGGCAACCGATAAGCCAAGGACTGCACATGACCAACTCCTCTTCCTCTTTGTCCTCTTTGTCCTTTCCCTTGGAACGCACGGCGTCGGGCCGGCTGGTGTTCGTCGATGCCGGTGGCCTGCAGCATGTGGGCGTGGTGCCGGTGCGGGCCTTTCCCCTGGCTGCGCCCGATGAAGGGATTTCACTGATTAACACCGAAGGGCACGAGGTGGCCTGGGTGGAAGACCTGCAGGCATTGCCGGTGCAAGCGCGTACCTTGCTGGAGGAAGAACTGGCCCTGCGCGACTTTGCGCCTGAAATCACGCGGCTCAAAAGCGTTTCGACCTTTGCCACCCCCAGCGTGTGGACGGTGGAGACCGACCGGGGTGAGACGTCTTTTGTGCTCAAGGGCGAAGAAGATATTCGCCGCCTGGGGCGCACGGGGCTGCTGATTGCCGGCAGCCAGGGGGTGCAGTACAGCGTGAAGGATATGACGGCTCTGGACCGGGGGTCGCGGCGGTTGTTGGAACGGTTTCTTTAGGCCGGGTCTTGCCCCAGCTACGTGCTCTTAGCTGATGGTTGCTGGCCGGGGGTTGCCCGGCATGCAACTCACTTTCTTTTGCTTCGCCAAAAGAAAGTAAGCAAAGAAAAGGCGACCCTGGTTCCTGCGTCCCYKCGCTKCGCTACGGGCAACCTGCGGTGCTCGGTCCAGCCGGGGTCAAAAACAACTCGCTTCGCTCAAACAAGTTTTTGCCCTGATCCGTCTGGCCCTGCGCTCCTCGGCGCATMCACAAGGGGTGGGGGGCGGAATACCGAACAGCCGAACTCCCAACAGCCAAAGGCAGAACCCCGAAYACCWGAAGAAACAAGGACACGCCATGGCGTGTCCTTGTYGGTATTGGTTTCCTGGTATTTCGGTATTCRGTCCCCGCTCCCGATTRGCCCTTCTGTMTGCGCCGAGGAGCGCAGGTTCAGGCGGATCAGGGATCGCGATTGTCTGAGCGAAGC
>NZ_JBFUCA010000100.1:0-10850 GCF_056405475.1 Polaromonas sp. P1_G4 | reverse complement strand
GCGTTACGATCCATGCATCCACAGTCTCACGGCGAACCTGAAATTCTAGTCAAGCCCATGAAAGTCAGCCCAGGCGCCCCCGCAACAGCACGCAGCAGCCTGCCGCCGCAACGCGCGGGCATTCAGTCGGTCGAGGTCGGCTTCAGCTTGCTGGAGTCGCTCTCCACCTCACCCGGCCCGCTGATGCTTCGCGACCTGGCAGCCGCAGCGGGCATGAGTGCGGCCAAGGCACACCGTTATCTCGTCAGTTTTCAGCGGCTGGCACTGGTCGTCCAGGACGAGGCAACCGCCCGATACGACCTCGGCCCGGCTGCGCTCAAGTTAGGACTCGCTTCCCTTTCGAGATTGGACAGCGTGAAGCTGGCCCGTCAGCTCATGCCGCGCCTGATGATGCAAACCGGCCAGACCCTGGCACTGGCGGTCTGGGGCAACCAGGGACCAACCCTCGTCCACTGGGAGGAATCGCCGCAGTCTGTGACGGTCAACCTGCGGCTGGGCGACGTCATGCCGCTGCTGTCGTCCGCCACGGGCTTGTGCTTTGCCGCATTTTTGTCTTCGAACCTGCCCAAGGCCAAAGCCAAACCACAAGGGAGGCTGGCGCTGCTGGTCAGGGCTGAACTGACACGCAACCAGAAGCTGGCGCGAAAAGATGTTCCCGCCACCATGGCCGAGCTGAATGCCTTGCTGGAAGATATCCGCCGCCGCGGCATGGCGCGCGCAGTCAATACCCTGCTGCCCGGCGTAGCCGGCTTCTGTGCGCCGGTGTTCGATGCCGACGGCCATCTCGCGCTCGGCATTGTGGCGCTGGGTTCGCTTGCAACGTTTGATCCGGACTGGGACGGCGCGGTGGCACGGCCGCTGGCCGCCGCCGCCCGGCAACTTTCCGGTGATCTTGGATTCACACAGGCGTGACCGCGTCCACCGACCGCTATCCTTCGGCGCCTCGCTGGCGTGTGCTYGCTGCGCTGGCTGCAGGGGTGCTGGCTGTCCACACGCTGGTGCTGAAATCAGCGCCGGTACGATTCGGCCCCGAGCAAACTGCCGCCTCCCCACGCAGCGAGGCTTTCGCAACGCGCAGCATCGCACCGCCTCCTGCACCGACATCGCTTGCCCCCGCGCCTTCCGCACCGCCCCCAAAGCCCAGGATATTCAAGAAGAAACCCGCCGTAACCCAAGAGAGTCCAGCGCAACACGCTACTGATTTGATAGCAATCTCGCCTCCCGAGGTGGTGACATCCAGCACGCCCCAGGTAGAAAATCCGCAAAGCATGCCCGCACAGGCAACGCCCACAATCGCTGCTGCCAGCGCCCCCGCGACAGTCGACCCAGACCAGTCGGCGGTGACGGCGGTGGCCTTGCCGGAAAGCGCGCGACTGGAATACAAAATGACCGGCAGCGCAAAGGGCTTGAACTACCACGCGGACGCCGAACTGGGATGGCGCTATTCAGGCGACAACTACAGCGCCTCCATGCGCGTCAGCGCATTGTTTTTAGGTTCACGCAGCATGGCAAGCACCGGGCAGGTGGGTCCGGAAGGCTTGGCGCCAACCCGCTTTTCCGACAAATCAAGAAGCGAAGTGGCCGCGCATTTTGAAGCAGACAAGGGGCAGATCACCTTCAGCGCCAATACGCCGACGGTCCCCTGGATCAAGGGTGCACAGGACCGGGTCAGCGTCTTCATCCAGCTGGCTGCCATACTGGCGGGCAACCCGGCCGGCTTTCCGGCGGGCTCCACCATTTCAATTTACACCGTGGGACCGCGGGATGCAGACACCTGGACGTTCCGGGTGGAAGGCGAAGAGAAAATGGTACTTCCCTATGGCGAGCTGAATACGCTCAAACTCACCCGTCAGCCCCGGCGTGAGTTCGATCAGAAAGTGGAACTCTGGTATGCCCCGTCACTGGGGTATCTTCCCGTTCGCAGCAGAATCACCCAGCAGAACGGGGATTTCATTGACCAGCAGCTCAGCGCGATCACCAAGAGCTGAGTTCAACAAACCGGCGTTGTTATGCCGCACGGAGGTGCCCGTTTTATGTGCGGTTTTACACGCACTACGCGCCTTTACCGCATGCTTTCGCACTTAACCCCCCGGGCCCTTGAACTTGGCCTCATCGTTGCTATCTGAAGCTAAAGGACCTACACCATGCAAATGCTTTACGACTCGGAATCTTTTGCTGTCATGCAGATTCACGCCAATGCGCCGGAAGAATCCGCGCCTGTCCCCGCCGTTCCCGAATTGGCCCGGCATGGCTTCGAAATCGTCGACAAGCGTTCGGGCAAGGAGGTCTATCTGGATGGATCCTGGGCTGAAATGTTCCAGCAGCGCCTGAGCGCCTGGGCGCAAAACACTCCCACGCAAGAAGAAATCGAAGACACGCTGGAAGGCTACAGCGGTCTTGCCAACACGCCGATATCGCTTCATTAGAAGTAGAGCCTCCACGGTCTCTCACTTCGTGTAGCTCCTTGCCCCCGAGGGGGCCGCTGTGCCTGCGGTCTGGCGGAGCCAGCCCCGCGGCCCCTTGAAGGAGCGCCCCCCGCTGGGTGTGTCTTTCTGCCCAATCAATCGCCTGGCGGGCTTTCTGCCTGMACCACCAGCGGCGTGAGGTGCAGCCCCAGTGCGCAGCCGATGATCCATTGCCCGAAGTTGCGCAGTGGCGTCCAGCTGGCCGTAGGTCCGCCCAGCATTGACACCACCGCCGTCGCCAGCAAGGGGCCGATCATCCAGGGCAAAGGCGTGCGCAGCGCAATACACAAGAAAGCGGCACCCCAGGCCAGCAACAAGGTCAGGACGACACGTACGGGCGGGGACTGGGCGGCACGGTGGGGCAAGGAAGGCATGGCAGAGCGTAACGGCGCGGAACAGAAGCCGCTGGAAGCGGTAGTATCCATCGATGCGCCACCTCCTCACCCCTCATGCTTTGGCATGCCTTGTCTGCGCCGCCACGGCGGCTTTGGCGGGAGGCTGCGCGGGACGGCCCGAAGCGCCCATCCTGCAGGTGCAGGGCAGCGAAACCGCACAGACATCCACCCGGCTGGAGGCGCTGCTCCCTGCCGACGTCCTGATCCTCGGGGAGCAGCACGACGCCGCTGAGCACCAGACAATCGAGCAGCAGGTGGTCGCCGCCCTGGCGGCCAAAGGGGCGCTGGCTGCCGTAGCCCTTGAGATGGCCGACACGGGTGCAAGTACTTCCGCGCTCAGACCCAGCGCCACCGAGCAGCAGGTGCGCAATGCGCTCAACTGGAACGATAAGGGCTGGCCATGGACAGCCTACGGCCCTGCCGTGATGACCGCGGTGCGCGCCGGTGTCCCCGTGATGGGCGCCAATCTGCCCCGGGCGCAAATGCCGGAAAGCATGGCCGACAATCGGCTTGACGCCCGCTTGCCAGGCCCCGCCCTCAAAGCCCAGCAGCAGTTGATCCGTCTCGGCCACTGCAACCTGTTGCCTGAGGGCCAGATCACGCCCATGACACGTATCCAGATTGCCAAGGACATCACCATGGCCAACACCCTGGGGCAGGCCGTGCTGCCCGGCAAGACAGTGCTGCTGCTGGCCGGAAGCGGCCATGCGAACCGGCAATTGGGCGTACCGTTGCACCTGCCGACGGACATAAAAGCCAAAGTAGTGCGCCTGCTTGCCGGGAACCCCGCGAATGCCGAGAAGGCAGACGCTTTCGACGCCGTGTGGGCAACGGCCCCGTTCCCGGAGACCGACTATTGCGCGGGCCTGCAGAAGCAGCTGGCACCCAAACCCTGAAGAGCCTTTTGGGGCTCGGCTGGCGGGAATCAGGTGTTTTTGCGGATGGCGTCGGCAACCACATTGACGATGCGGTCGATATGTTCTTTTTCGACGATGTAGGGTGGACAGACCACGATGTTGTCAGCCGCCGGCCTCACCAGCACACCGTTGTGGAAGCAGTCCATGAAGATGTCATACGCGCGCTTGCCCGGCACACCCGTCACCGGCGCCAGCTCGACCGCGCCGGCCAGTCCCAGGCTGCGAATACCGATCACATTGGGCAGGCCCTTCAGGCCGCTGTGCATCGCGTCGCCCAATACCTTGCCCATCTGGCCGGCACGTTCATACAGCTGTTCTTCCTTGAACAGCTCCAGCGTCGCAATTGCGGCCGCGCAAGCGACCGGGTGGCCGGAGTAGGTATAGCCGTGAAAGAACTCCACGGCATGCTCGGGCGCACCGGCATTGGCATTCATCATGCCGTCATAGATGCGGTCGGAGCAGATCACACCACCCAGCGGGATGACACCGTTGGTCACGCATTTGGCGAAGTTGAGCATGTCGGGCACCACACCGTAATAGTCTGCCCCGAAACCGGTGCCCAGGCGGCCGAAGCCCGTGATGACTTCATCAAAAATCAGCAGGATGCCGTGCTTGTCGCAAATTTCGCGCAGCCGTTTCAGGTAGCCCTTGGGCGGGAGGTACCATCCGGCGCTTCCTGATACCGGCTCGACGATGACGGCAGCCACGTTGCTCGGGTCGTGCAGCGGCAGGATGCGATTTTCCAGTTCCAGCAGCAGGTCTTCCTGCCACACGGGCTCAGCACCGTTGATGTAGGCATGATTGACCGGGTCATGGATGAAGCGCATGTGGTCCACGCGAGGCAACAGCGCGGCGCCATACACCTTGCGGTTGGCCGGAATGCCGCCCACGCTCATGCCGCCGAAACCAACGCCGTGGTAACCCTTTTCACGGCCGATGAATACATTGCGGTGGCCTTCGCCCCGCGCACGGTGGTAAGCCAGCGCGACCTTCAACGACGTGTCCGCGGCCTCCGAACCCGAATTACAGAACAGCACCTTGTTGAGGTCACCTGGCGCCATGCCAGCAATGATCTCGGCGGCCTTGAAGGCCTGATCGTTGCTGGCCTGGAAAGCGGTCGCGTAGTCCAGCGTATCGAGCTGCTTCTTGATGGCTTCGTTGATGGGCTTTCGGTTGTGGCCGGCGCCCACGCACCACAGGCTGGAAATACCGTCGATCACCTGGCGCCCGTCGTGCGTCGTGAAATGCATGCCGTCTGCGGCCACAAACACGCGCGGGTCTTTTTTGAAGCTGCGGTTGGGCGTGAACGGGAGCCATTGGTGCTCCATGTTGAAATTCTGGTAGGCCATGGTGGTTTCCTGCGTCGAAAGGTGTGAAGCTGGGATAGCAGCGCTTGATCTTGCATTCTGGCACTCTTGCCGCCGCCCTGCACCTTCAATTGCCCGCCGGCCGGGCAGACACAGCCTTCACCTGCGACAATTCACCCCCTATGAATCACGCTTATATCCTGACCCTGTCCTGCCCGGACCGTATGGGCATTGTTCACGCGGTCTCTGGTTTCCTGTTGCAGAACGGCGGCAATATTGAAGAAGCCGCGCAATACAACGACCATGACACCGGACTCTTCTTCATGCGGGTTCAGTTTGCCTGCGACCAGCTGACCCAGGAAGAACTGAAGACGCAACTCGAAGCATTCGCCTCACCTTTCAGCATGAAGTGGAAACTTCACTCGACAGAAGCGGCCATGCGTACCGTGATCATGGTTAGCCGCGACGGCCATTGCCTCAACGACCTGCTGTTTCGCTGGAAGTCCGGCATGGTGCCGCTGGATGTGCGCGCCATCATCAGCAACCACCGTGACTTTTACCAGCTGGCGGCAAGCTACAACGTTCCTTTTCACCACATCCCGGTGACGGCGGCCACCAAGGCGCAGGTCGAAGCAAAGCAACTTGAGATCATCGAGGCAGAGGGTGCCGAACTGGTCGTGCTGGCGCGCTACATGCAAGTGCTCAGCAACGAGATGTGCGGATCACTCTCAGGGCGTGCCATCAACATCCACCACAGCATGCTTCCGAGCTTCAAGGGCGCGAGGCCGTATTACCAGGCGCATGAACGCGGCGTGAAAGTGATCGGTGCGACGGCGCACTATGTCACGGCCGACCTTGATGAAGGCCCGATCATCGAACAGGATGTCACCCGGGTCGACCACAAGGACACCGTCGAGCACCTGACCGCCCGCGGCAAGGACACCGAAAGCCGCGTGCTGGCACKCGCTGTCAAATGGCACAGCGAGCACCGTGTGCTTTTGAACGGCCATAAGACCGTTATTTTTAAATAGATATGAACAAGCCTGATATGAACAAGCCTGCTCGCTCAACAGATAGAAAACACGCATCATCCGCTGTTACCACGGCGTCATGGTGGTTCGGTATCGCGTTTTTGTGTGCCGTTCTGTCTTTGCGGCCCGTCGAAGATGCCGATATCTGGTTTCAACTGCTTGCCGGTCGTTATGCGCTGGAACACGGCGCAGTACCTCATCAGGAGTTTTTTCTCTATACCGCTGCCGGCGCGCCCCAGCTCTTCGGCGGCTGGGGCTTCGGTTTGCTCGCAGAGCTCGCCGTCAGGCTAGGGGGATGGGTCAGCCTGAGTGTCTTTAACGCGGTGCTGTGGGCTGCGACCCTTTGCTTGGGACTATTCGCTGCGCAGCGAGCCGCCAACAACGGCATGCAGGCACGCTACGAGGTTGACCTGAACCAGATGGCGGCCATGGCTTTGGCGCTGCTGATTGTCTACCCCACGTTCCTGCACCGATCCCAGATACGCGCAGAAGTTACGCTCTACCTTTCGTGGATGGCAGCCACGCTCTTGTTTGAAAGCTGCCGCCATCCTGCCCGCATCCGCCGGGCACTGTTCGCCTTTCCCCTGTTGTGTCTAGCGTTGGCGTGGGTTCACACCACGGTGCTGCTGATGCTGCCTCTTTTGGCCGCTTATGCACTCCGCCGATGGCAAGACAGGCATGAGCACGCCATATCCCGCAACGAGGCGGTGTGCTGGGCAATTTGCGGGCTGGCGAGCGTGGCGCTGCCGCTGCTGAACCCCAATGGGGCACAACAGGTGTTTTCGCAGTTTTTTGTCTGGCAAGACATGCAGGATGGAGGCAGTATTGCGGCGGAGAGGATCGCCATACGTGAATACTTGCCGCTATGGGATCCCAGCTCGCGTTTTCTCTGGCCGTCTGCCGCTGTTCTCGCGATGGGCACGGCGGTCTGGTTCCTCACTGCGGGGCCGGCAAGATTGTCCGGCCTTGTTGTCATTGCACCCATGGCCATCATGGCCATACAGCATCGCCGGGGTCTCGGCCTTTGGGCCATGGCCCTTCTGGTCCCCCTGGCAATAAGCCTCCTCACCACATTCAGGCAGGCATCCCAGCGCAAACCAATGCGTTTGCCAATGGGCGCGTTGACCGCTCTCAGCATGCTGGCGATGCTGGTCGCGGTGGTTCCGACAAGGTATTCGGGATGGGGCATGACAGACGTAGGATTGCGTGCCATCGAAGCAGTCAAATTGATTGGACGAGTACTGCCTGACGGGGGGAACATCTGGATGCTCGACACATACGCGCCACAGGTCCCATATCTGCTTGGGGACAAGTACAAGGTCGGCTACGCGGGCCACATGATTTATCGTCATTCTTCGGCAACGACTCATTACGTCAACATACTGAGTGCGGCTGATGGTTGGGAAAAAGAACTATCCACCCATAACGTAAAAGTCATCGGCGTACCTGCTCTGCAGCTTCCGAAAGCCGCGCTTCTACCTCTTGCGACCAGTCTCGCCTTCAATCCGCGCTGGCAACTGATATTCGCGGACTGGCAATTGCTTGTTTTTCTAAAGCGCGGTGCCTCGGAGATCGCGCAACCTCGGGAACAATGGGCGCAAGCCACAGCTTTCGTCGCCGTCGCCCTTGAATTGGCTAACGCGTCGGAAGTCCTTGCACCCGATCCGAAAAAGCGGGCACTGATTGCACGCCTGGAGCAACAGCAGACTGTACTGCGAAGCGTGAAGGACCAGCCCGAGCGGCTGGATTGGGCCGCAATGGACAGAATTGGAAACCCGGCAGGCTCGGCCGGCAAATGAAGTACAGAACATCGGTGATTCCCGTTGGCACATGACATCTGAAAGACCAGAGCGTCATATGACTGCAAGAATCCCACCCATTCAATGCCTGCTGACCTTCGAGGCGCTGGCGCGGCTGCGCAGCGTGACGCAGGCGGYCGAGGAGCTTTGCGTCACGCCCAGCGCGGTCAGTCACCGCGTCAAGCAGCTGGAGCAAATCATCGGCACCAAGCTGTTTGGCCGTGCCGATTTTTCACTGACCACCGAAGGCAGCGAATACCTGGCGCATGTGCGCGAAGGTCTGGCCACACTGCAGAAATTTCCCGGTGCGGCCGGGCAAAGCGCCGCCCCCGGCAAGCGCAAGTTACGGCTGGCGGTCACGCCCACGTTCGCACGCTCCATCCTGATTCCACGCCTGCGCCAGTTCACCGATGCCTATCCTGAAATCGACCTGACGCTGCAGGTGTCCATCCCCCTGCTGGACGTGGTAGCCGAGGATGCCGACCTCATCGTGCGCTTCGGCACAGGCCGCTATGCGGACCTGGAGCACGTCTGCCTCAGCAAGGACGAAGTCGCGCCGCTCGCCTCACCGGCTTTTGTGCGCGAACACGGCCCCTTTGAGGCGGCTGAAGATCTCGAAGGCGAAAGCCTGTTGCGCTCGCCGCTGGAGCCCTGGCGTACGTGGTTTGCCGCCCACAAACTTGATTGGCCCGAACCCACCGACGGCTCCCAGTTCAACGACATCGGCCTGATGTGCGATGCCGCCGCGGCCGGCATGGGCATCGCGTTGATACGTCTCAAGCTGGGCGCGCCCTGGCTGGAGAACGGCTCGCTGGTGCGGCTGGGCAGCAACGAAGTGTTCGCCGGTAATATTCCCAGCCCGCACGCACATTACCTATGCTGGCGCACCGGCACCATGGACCGCTGGGAATGCGCGGCTTTTGCCGACTGGCTGCGCAAAAGCCTGGGTTAGGGCCCCAAGGCATGTTACGAGAAGGCCGCCGTTCGGCGTTGCAAAGCCTTGACGGGGCCCCTGGGCTTTGCGCCTTGCTCAAGGCCTTTGACATGCAACGCATCCTGCGTAAACAAATAGCACTAACAGGTCCTGACGCCGTCCGATAAGTGGTTTTGCGTCCGTACCGGCTCATGCCTATGATGAGCTGGTAGTGACACCGGGTGAGCGCCCGGCCGGCTGCACATAGTCAAAAAAACCAACCTGTTCAACGAGGGAAAATCTTATGAGGAAAAATCAATTGGCCGTCGGAGTGGCCGGCGTCCTGCTCTCCATGCTCGCCCTGTCGTCTGCGGTTCATGCCGAGGGTAAGGCGGCCGCGGCCAAGGCCGTCAAGCCCGGCACCTTCTGCCCCATCCAGGACGCCAAGGAGTGCCAGGCCGCCGTGACGCCCGTGCAAATCCTGTCGCGCTTCAAGGCTGGCAATATGCGTTTCGTTTCCGGCAAGCCGCGCCACCAAAACTATCTCAAGGAAATGAAGGCCACCGCGGACGGCCAGTTCCCACTGGCCAGCGTGGTGTCGTGCATTGATTCGCGCGCACCGGCCGAGATTGTGTTTGACCAGGGCATAGGTGACCTTTTCAACGCACGCGTGGCAGGCAACATCGTCAACGAAGACATCCTGGGCAGCCTGGAATTCGCGCACAAAGTCATGGGCGCCAAACTGCTGGTGGTGATGGGCCACACCAGCTGCGGTGCCATCAAGGGTGCTTGCGACGACGCCCAATTGGGCAACCTGACGGGACTCATCGGCAAGATCAAGCCGGCCGCGAACCTGGTGTCCGCCGACATCAAGGATCGCACGTCCAAGAACTATGCCTTTGTCGAGATGGTGGCGGAGAGCAATGTGCATCTCACAGTGGAAACGATTCGCGAGAAGAGCCCCATCCTGCGCGAAATGGAGCAAAAGGGAGAAATCCTGATCGTGGGGGCCATGTACGACGTGAAGACGGGCAAGGTCAAGTTTTACGACACGCCCGGCGCCAGCAAGGCTCCGGGAACGAAGTCCTGAATCTCTTCCCGTTTTGGACGGATTCTGGCGGCCGGCATTTCACACCCGGCATTAAATTTCTTCAACCCGGCCGCCGCCGCTTGCCCTACAGTCTGGTTTCAACCCCGGAGCCAGACAGCCCATGAACACCCCCGCCTCGCTCGAACAGCAAAGCCAGCTTGAACGCTCGGAGCGGCAGTCGCAGGTCGTGCGCGCGCTGCAGGCGGTGTTGCCGGCCCATGCCCTGCTGTGGAACAACGAAGACACCACACCTTACGAGTGCGACGGCCTGACCGCCTACCGCCAGCGGCCGCTGGTTGTGGCTTTGCCCGAGACCTATGACCAGGTGCAGGCCGTGCTCAAGAGCTGCCATGCGCTGGAAGTACCAGTGGTTGCGCGCGGCGCCGGCACAGGGCTTTCCGGCGGTGCCATGCCGCACAAGCTGGGCGTCACGCTATCGCTGACCAAGTTCAACAAGATTCTCAAGCTCGACGCCGCCAGCCGCACGGCCGTGGTGCAAGGCGGCGTGCGCAACCTTGCGATCTCCGAGGCGGCCGCGCCGCTGGGTCTTTATTACGCGCCCGACCCTTCCAGCCAGATCGCCTGCACCATAGGCGGCAACGTGGCCGAGAACTCGGGCGGCGTGCACTGCCTCAAGTACGGGCTGACGGTACACAACGTGCTCAAGGTCAGAGGCTTCACAATCGAAGGCGAAGAGGTCGAGTTCGGCAGCGACGCGCTGGATGCCGCTGGCTACGATCTGCTGAGCGTCATCATCGGAAGCGAAGGCATGCTGGCCGTCACGACCGAAGTGACCGTCAAGCTGGTGCCCAGGCCGATTCTTGCACGCTGCATCATGGCCAGCTTTGACGACTTGCGCAAAGCCGGCGATGCCGTTGCCGCGGTGATTGCAGCCGGCATCATTCCCGCCGGGCTGGAGATGATGGACAAGCC
>NZ_JBFUCA010000099.1:0-10913 GCF_056405475.1 Polaromonas sp. P1_G4 | reverse complement strand
CATATACCCATATCAAAACAGGCAGCGCATCGGCCCGGCACATCAACGCAGTACCAGCACCAGGACAGCACCATGACCGGCACCTCTTTTTTGATCGGCTTCTTTATCTTTGTGGGCAGCGTGGCCCTGGGGGCGCTGGGCTATGAACGCTGGCTGTCGCATGTGGTGTCGGCCCGCAAGAAGGTGGCGCGCAACCACGCGCTGCGCCGCAAGCCGCTCACCAGTCGCGACGAGCTCGCGGTGTGGCGCTGGCTGGCAGACATTTTTCCGGACCACCATGTATTGATCAAGGTGCCCTTTACCGGCTTTATTGAACCCAACAGCCGCGGCGGCGACGCGCACTGGCAGGCGCTGCTGAGCACCGTGAGCTTTGCCTGCGCCGTGGCCGACCGCAAAGGCGCTGTGCTGGGTTGCGTCGATGTGCTGGGGCGCGGCGAGCTGGCTGACCGCAAGCATGCTTTCAAGCGCGAGCTGCTGGGCCGCGCCGGCATTCCCTACTGGATTGTGGACAGCCAGCGGCGGCCCGAGGCCACGCTGCTGCGTGAAAAGTTCACCGGTGCTGCCGCCACGCAGACGGCGATCAAAAAGACGCCACGCTCAGCCATGCCCCGCAAACCCGTCACCGCGCTGGAGCAGCGCCGCCTGTCACGCGTGTCCAACAACGCATCGGACCTGACCCGCACCGGCATGACGCCGCTGCATCTGAAGTCCACGCTCAAGCTGAAGGCACTGGCACGGGCCTTTGCCTGGCGCCTGGCCGGCGAGCCGCCTTCTTACAGGCCACGGAGTTCCCGCAGGCCCATGGGCTTTCCCACCACCAGCATCAGCAGCTCGACCATCTGAGCGAGCCTGCACGCCCCCCGGCCCGCTCAGGCTTCGGCGCTCTTGAGCAAAAACTCCATCTCGGTTCCGGCCAGGTTCAGTATGTCGTGGTGGGCCAGCGGAATCGCTTTCATGCCGATCGGTTTGCCGTTGCAGGTCGGCGGCTTTTCGCCGTCCATGTGCGCCACGTAGTAGCCGTCGCGCCGGTGCGATATCGACACCACGGCCACACCGGRCTGCCCGAAGGTGGTAACGGCCTTGACCACCGGCACCTCCAGCCCCGCTGACGAACCCGACAGCACCTTCAGGCTCGCGTGCATCGTGCCGCTGGTGCCGGGCAGGCCCATCGCGTCCAGCGCCATGGCGGTGGTTTGATGTTCGCGCGGAGCCTCTTCTTCATGCCGCGAGGTGGCCAGGTACTGGATGCGGAAGTTGCCGATATTGATGATGTCGTTGTCGTGCAGCAGCTCACGCGACTTGACCATGTGGCCGTTGAGGTAGGTGCCGTTGGTGCTGCCCAGGTCTTCAAGGTACACGTCCGCAAGGCCTTTCAGCAGGAACACGCAGTGCTCGCCGCTGACCACCAGGTTGTCGAAGATGATGTCGTTGTAGGGCCTGCGGCCCAGCGTGGTGCGGTCGTTCGTCAGGTACACGTGCTTGATTTCGACGCCTTCGACCGTTGCAATGAGTTGCGGCATGCAAGACCCTTCTTCAAGATAGTCGCCGGAGCCCCATGCGTAAGCGACAAACCATCGTAGCCCGAGCGCCCTAAAGGCACAAGCGGGGCACAACCCGCCACCGCCGCAACATGGTCGCTAATTGGTGGTAATTTTGCCGGTTTCGCATGCAGCGCGAATGATGCGCTGGGTCGGGTTGGGCGTCACGTCGCGAAACTCCATGGGACGCACCACTTCGTTGGGGTAAGTCACTGTTTTGTACGGCTCGCCCTTCCACAGGGGCTGCACGTAAAACGCCAGCGTGACGTACTTGGCGCTTTTATCGGCGCAGTCAAACAGCACGGTGGAAACATACGAGCGGTAAGGCACGCCGTCCCAGCTGGTGCGTTGCAGCGCGCGGCTTACGCGTACCTGCATGGCCCGCATGTCGCCGTTGGCGGCAATGGGGGTCGGGTCTACCTCAATGGTATTGACGGCCGGGTCAGCCGGGTCACCCATCACGGTAAACCATGTGGTGGGGGCGGCTGGCGCGCCCCACAGGGAAGCCCCGGACACCAGGGCCCCTAAAACGATGGCTAATTTCTTCATATGACTTTTTTCTTCCTTCCTCCACTGCACGGTCACTTCAAAGCACAGTCCATTGTCTGCAATGCCAGTTTAATCCTGACGCAACGAACGTTCTGTTGCAACTGTTTCCCGACCCGTAGCAGGCGCGCGTCGAAAGGCCCTGTAGGCACACACCCACACGGCTATGGGCCCGATGCCTTCGGCGCGGTCTGGGCCGGCGGGCTATCTTGAACTGCATGGAATTTTCCATGACGCAACTCTCTGAAAGGTACATCCCATGAACAAGGACCAGGTCAAAGGCAAGATCAAGGAAGTTGCCGGTGAAGTGCAGGAACACACCGGCAAGCTGGTCGGCAATGCCGAACAGCAGGCCAAGGGCCATGCCCGTGAATTCCAGGGCAAGGCACAAAAGGCCGCCGGCGACGCGCGTGAGAACGCAGAAGACATCCAGAAGGATCTTGACAAAGACCGCGACCCCCTGGGTCGCTAAGCAGCACTAAAACGCTGCACACCCACCATCGGCCGGCTCTTCCCGGCCGTTTTTTTGCGCGCAAATCGCCGCGTACACCAGCCATTGGCTGACGCGTTCAGGCGCGTTGGCTGATAGCCGGCGGCACGCAGTGCCCGCATCATGAAACCTTCCACCACAGCACACGCACCCATGCCACGCAAAGCCTCCGCTTCCCTGCCCGACGACCTTTTGCATGGTCAGCTGAAGCTGCCTGCCGTGACGATCAACGGCTACAGCCTGGCGCTGCACGACGGCGAGCGCTTTCTGGGCGACACCGTCAGCCGCGTCGCCTACAGCGAAATGCTGGACGTATGGCGCCGGGTGTTTCGCCGCATCAGCGGTGAAGACGTGCTGGGCACCAAGCCCACGCCGGCCATCAGCAAAAAGCGGTTAGACCTGCTCCTTCAACGCGACGGCAAGGCCGCCGCCGTGATTTCCGCGGCATCGGAAGACTACGCCTGRCAGCTGGTGCGTGTGGTGCGGCGTTTTCTGGCGCACCCCTCATGGCACGGCGTGCAGCGCATCGTGGTGGGCGGCGGCTTCCAGCAAAGCCTGGTGGGAGAGCTGGCCATCGACCGCGCGGCCGAACTGCTCTACCAGCAAAATGCCCGCGTGCATTTGATGACGCTGCGCCACCACCCCGACGAAGGCGGGCTGATCGGCTGGGTGCACCTGGCGCCGCCCGAGCTGTTGTCGCAATACGGCGGCTTCCTGGCGGTAGACATTGGCGGCACCAACGTGCGCTGCGGCATTGTGCGGCCACGCCTGAACAAGTCGCCCGACCTGTCGGACGTGCGCGTGGCGGGCCTGGAAAAGTGGGGCCACCGCGGCGACGACGATGTGACCCGCCGCGAACACCTGGTAAGCGGCATTGCCGCCATGCTGAAAAAGCTCAAGCGTCTGGCCGACAAAAAAGGCATCACCCTGGCGCCGTTTGTCGGCGTGGCCTGCCCCGGCATGATCTGCGACGACGGCTCCATCGCCGCCGGCGCGCAGAACCTGCCCGGTAACTGGGAAAGCCCGCGCTTTAACCTGGCGCATGACCTCAGCGAACTGCTGCCGCGCCAGGACGGCCAGACCACCCAGGTGCGGCTGCACAACGATGCGGTGGTGCAGGGCTTGTCTGAGCTGCCCTTCATGCAGGGCGTGAAGCGCTGGGCCGTGCTGACGGTGGGCACCGGGCTGGGCAATGCCAGCTTTGTCAACACGGGCCCACAGGCGGTGCGCAAAACGAAACGCTGACGCCGCATGCCGCGTTGCAATAATTCAAGAGAAAAAGCCCTAAAACCCAATCAGGACAAGCGCAAGCAGCTATCTATTTAATAGCAATCTAACGCACCGCGCACAGCGCTAGCGCGGTGAGATGGGCGCACCCACCACCACGCCCGGCACGGCGGTGTTTTCCACCGTACCTTCAGGCTGCACACGCCGCGGCTGCTCGGGTGGCAACACCACGCCCGGCGCACCACCCGGTACGTTGGGCKCGGGTGTGCCGTCTGCGGCAGGGCCATTCACGGTGATGTACTTGATCACCGGCGCCGGCTGCCACACGCGCGGCGGGCCGCCCTCGGTCGCCTGCCCTCCCACAGCGCCTGACACGTTTTGTGCGCCCAAAGGCTGGGGCATGCCGGAGTCACCACCCGACTGCGCCGGCTGGCTTTCCTGCGGCGGCTCGGCGCCATTGAGCAGCGCTTCAATGCGCTGGCGCTCCTGGTCCGTCACGCCTGCACCCTCTGGCGCGGGGAAGCGCAGGGCCACGTCCACCACTTTCGCCTTGATCGCACCCTGGAAAAACTCACCCACCATCGGCAGCGCGCTGCGGGCGCCCTGCCCATAGCTGTCAGCCATGGTCACGCGGTTGTCGTTAAAGCCCACCCACGCGCCGGCCACCAGCTGCGGGTGCATCATGATGAACCAGCCGTCGGTGTTGCCCTGCGTCGTGCCGGTCTTGCCGGCCACGTCGGCCTGGATGCCGTAACGGCTGCGGATGGCTGCGCCCGTGCCCTGGTCGATCACGCCGCGCATCACGTCCAGCAGCGTCTGCGCCACGGTGGCCGGCATCACGGTTTCGGCCAGCTTGGGCTCAAACGCTTCCAGCACCTTGCCGTTGCGGTCTTCTACCCGGGTAACGAGCACGGGCTCTATATAACGGCCGTCATTGGCCAGCGTGCCGTAGGCCGCCACCATTTCCCTCAGCGTGACAGGGCTGGTGCCCAGCGCGAGCGACGGCACTTCTTCCAGCTTGCTCTGGCGCACGCCCATGGCCTTGGCCAGTTTGGCCACATTGGCCGGGCCCACCGCGTGCATGACCTGCGCGGTGATCGTGTTCTTGGAAAACATCAGGCCCTGGCGCAGCGTCATCATCTCGCCGCTGGGGCCGCCGCCGTCGGTCGGCCGCCAGAAGGCACCGTTGCCCAGCGGAATCTCCACCTCGCCGTCCAGGTACACATCGGACGGCCTGGCGCCGTTTTCAAATGCCGCGCCATACACAAAGGGCTTGAAGGTCGAGCCCGGCTGGCGGCGCGCCTGCTGCACGTGGTCGAACTGGTCGCGCGCAAAGTCACGGCTGCCCACCCATGCCCGGACCTGGCCGTTGGTTGGGTCCAGCGCCATGAAGCCGGCCTGCAGGCGCGTCTTGTCGTCCTTCAGGTTTTGCATGAACTCGGCGTCCGCCAGCAGCGCCTTGGTGGCCTGGTCGTCGGTCTGCCCCTTGGTGCGCAGGGCCTTGTATTCGGCGGTGTCGCGTATGAAGGCCAGGGCCAGTTCACGCGGCGCGCCGCTCTTGGCCTTCCAGCCCGAGTTAAAGCGCCAGTCACCGGCCACCGTCTTTTGCAAGCGGTCTACCTGCACCGCCAGGGCCCTGTTGGCCATGTCCTGCAGGCGTGAATMAATGGTGCTGCGCAGCACCAGGCCGTCGGCATAAATGTTGTAGTCGTTGCGGTCGGCCCATTCAATCAGCCAGCGGCGCAGCTGCTGCGCCAGGTGCGGCGCCGAGCCCAGCTCTTCGTCCTGGCGCTCAAAGTCGATACGCAGCGGCTTCTTTTTCAGTGCCTCCAGCTGGGCTACGGGCAGCTTCTCGTGCTTGACCATCTGCGCCAGCACCGTGTTGCGGCGCTGCATGGCGCGCTCGGGGTTGGTCACCGGGTTGTAGTAGGCCGTGCCTTTGAGCATGCCCACCAGCGTGGCGCTTTGCAGCACGTCCAGTTCGTTGGCGGATTTGTCGAAGTAGGTGCGCGCCGCCATTTCAATGCCGTAGGCGTTGTACAAAAAGGGCACGGTGTTGAGGTAGCTCTCCAGGATTTCGTCCTTGGAATAAACCGCCTCTATCTTGAAAGCCGTGATGGCTTCCTTGAGCTTGCGCGTGATCGACAGGGAACGGCCGATTTCTTCCGGGTAGAGGTTGCGCGCCAGCTGCTGCGTGATGGTCGAGCCGCCCTGCGTCTTGCCGGCGGCCGTGTGCAGCACGGCCGACACCGTGCGCTTGATGTCCAGGCCGTGGTGGTCGTAAAACCGGTGGTCTTCCGTGGCGATGAGCGCATCGACCACGCTGGGCGAAATGTCTTCCAGCTTCACCCAGTCGCGGTTGGCGCGCTTGAACACCGCCAGCACCTGGCCGTCAGACGACATCACCACCGAGGGCTTGGCGGTTTTGGCTTTCAGCAGGTCGTTGATGCTGGGCGTGAACGGAATCAGGATCAGCACATACAGCAACACCAGCACCGGAATGGCCGCCAGTGTCAGCAGCACGCCGCGTTTGGTGGGGTGGCGCAAGCGGCCAGGAATGGTGGCCGCAAAGTCGCGAAGTTGGGTCAGGAGCTGTTTCATCATTGCCTGCAAGTCTAAAGGGGAGGCGTAAACGGGCCTGTAGGACTGCGGCGATGCGGGAAATGCACGCCATGGGAAAACACCGCTTCGGCGGCTTGCAGGAGGCCATTTTTTAGCGCCGAATTGGCCTCAAGACCAATGGGAACGGGCGCAAGCAGCTACTGTTTTAATAGCGGCCTGCGGGGCAGTTTTGGTGGAATTTTGGGTCTGTTGTGCCTCTTTTTTGCCTCTTTTTGCCCGTTTTCAGCCGCTGCTGGCCCTGGGGCCGCTTTTTGGGGCCATTTCGCCGTTTGCAATGCCATTTTCAAGCATCAAATCGGCCTCCAGCCCAATAGGAGTCTGCGCGAGCAGCTACTGTATTGATAGCAGTTTCAGCGTGCCCGCTATTTCGCCGCACGGAACTGAACCGGTACAGCGTCATCCAATCTTTCGCACCAGGGGCGTCGTCATCCGTAAGAAACACCTCGCCACGCCGACCAACCTTCATGCCGCCTGTTCACGGCAAGCAATACAACAACCCACCGAAAGAGGCCAAAGCATGATGACCCGCAGAAACTCCCTGCTCCAACTGGGCGCCCTCTCCGCCGCCATGGCCGCCGGCCTGCGCGGGCTGCTGGCGTCTGCACCCGCCCACGCGGCCGCGCGCGCCTATGAAGTCACCCGTACCGAAGCCGAATGGCAAAAGCTGCTGCGGCCCGACCAGTACCGCGTGCTGCGCAAGGCAGGCACTGAAACGCCCTTCACCAGCCCGCTGAATAAAGAAAAGCGCGCCGGCGTTTTCAGCTGCGCCGGTTGCGACCTGCCCCTTTTCTCTTCAGCCACCAAGTTCGACAGCGGCACCGGCTGGCCCAGCTTCTGGCAGGCCATGAACAACGCCGTGGTCGAAGAAACCGACACCACCCTTTTCATGAAACGCACCGAAGTGCTGTGCCGCCGCTGCGGCGGGCACCTCGGCCATGTGTTTGATGACGGCCCCAAACCCACCGGCCTGCGCTACTGCATGAACGGCGTGGCCCTTAACTTCAAGGCAGCCTAAAAATGAACAAATACCTTTTCGCCTTGGGCGCAGTAGCACTGGCCACGTGGATATTGGTGGGCGGCGGCATGGGCACCAGCGCCGCACAAGAAGAAAAAGCCGTGAAGCTGCCCGCCCCCACGGTTGACGCCACGGCCGCCGCACAGCCAGCCACCGCCGTGTTTGCCGGCGGTTGCTTCTGGGGCGTGCAGGCCGTGTTTCAGCACACCGAAGGCGTGCTCAACGCCGTCTCGGGCTATTCAGGTGGTGAGAAAGCCACCGCCACCTACGAGCAGATCGGCTCAGGCCGCACCGGCCACGCCGAGGCCGTGCAAATCACCTACGACCCGAAAAAGATCAGCTACGGCAAGCTGCTGCAGATTTACTTTTCGGTGGCGCACGACCCCACCACACTCAACCGCCAGGGCCCCGACAGCGGCACGCAATACCGCTCAGCCGTGTTCTACAAAGACGCCGAGCAAAAGAAGGTGACCGAAAGCTACATCGCCCAGCTCGACGCCGCCAAGGCCTTCCCGAACAAGATCGTGACGCAGCTGGCGCCGCTGGCCGCCTTCTACCCTGCCGAGGCCTACCACCAGGACTACGCCACCCTGCACCCCAGCCAGCCTTACATCGCCAGGTTTGACCTGCCCAAGATTGCCAACCTGAAGACCGTGATGCCCGAGGTCTACCGCGAAAAGCCCGTGCTGGTGTCACAGGCCGGCAAGTAAGGCGGAGGCCCGGTTCGGCGGGAACATAGGGCGCGCAGGGCGTAGGCCATACCCCCGACTTGCGCCAATGCGCGCTATTCCTTCGCTGAAACCCATCAAGTCGGCAATGGCCTACAAACATGGTGGGCCAGGCGCGCTAATGTGGTCTTTTACCTTAGCAGGCAAGGAGTAAAAGACCATGACCAATACCGATAGACCCCAATCACATGCAGGCGAACAGCCTGAGCGCATCAACCTGAATGACAAAGCCACCACTGCGGAATGGCTCAAGAAGCTGGACGTGACCCAGGAGCAGCTTCGTGAAGCCGTAGCCGCCGTGGGCGACAAGGCCACCAATGTGGAAATGCACCTCAAGGGCGCGCGCAGCACCACCAATGCAGACCGCGTGCGCGAGTTGAGTACAGATAGGTGAGCTTGATGGCGGCGCGCATTGCCGCCAAAATGCCAGAGACACCACCCTTCACCGCCGTTCACCGTGTTCAGCGCATGCAGCAAGATGCGCAGGAGGTTTTGCCATGGCATTGCAGACACGCGCTCCATCCCACGCTCCCCAGCAATCAGACGCAACCCAGATCAACCGGCGCACCGCGTTGGTGGCCCTGCCCGGTTTGGCGGGCCTGGCTGGTTTGAGTTTGCCGGCCGCCACACATGCGCAAACACCCGGTACCGTCCGCCTGCAATCGTGGCCGCTCAACGCCCGCACCTTCACCGGCATTCACGACATCGCACCCGCGCCTGATGGCGGCGTGTGGTTCTCGGCCCAGCGCAGCGGCCACCTCGGCTGGTTTGACCCACGCACCGGCAAGTCAGACCTGGTGGCGTTGGGCAATGGCTCATCACCCCACGGCGTGATTGCCGGGCCCGACGGCGCAGCCTGGCTGACCGACGGCGGGCAAAACGCCATTGCCCGCGTGGCCTGGCCTTCGCGCGAAGTCAAGGTCTTCCCCCTGCCCGCAGGCACACCGTACGCCAACCTCAACACCTGCGCCTTCGACGGCGAWGGCAACCTCTGGTTCACCGGGCAAAGCGGCTACGTCGGCAAGGTAGAGGTACGCAGTGGCACCGTCACCGTGAAAGAGTCCCCCCGCGGCCGCGGCCCCTACGGCATCTGCGCCACGCCCAAGGGTGACGTGTGGTGGTGTTCACTGGCCGGCTCCTTCATCGCCCAACTGGACCGCAAGACCGGCGAATCACGCATCGTCGAGCCACCCACACCCCGCCAGGGCGCCCGCCGCGTCTGGTCAGACAGCAGGGGCCGCATCTGGGTATCGGAATGGAACAGCGGCAACCTCTCAATGCACGACCCCGCATTGGGCACAGGCCCCAGCAGCTGGCGCGCCTGGAAAGCCCCCGGCACCGAGCCACATATTTATGCCGTGTACGTTGACCACAAAGACATCGTCTGGGCCTCAGAGTGGAGCAGCAACGCCCTCTTGCGCTTTGACCCGGCCACGGAGAAGTTTGAGGTGATCACCATGCCGCGTTCTGCGGCGAGCGTGCGGCAGATATTGGGTCGGCCCGGGGAGGTTTGGTTGCCTGAGAGTGGGACGGAGTTTGTGACGGTGGTGAAGACGGGGTGAGAGCCATATCAACGTATGTCGGGTAAGGGAAAGATCCGTTGGCCATCGGTAGGATCAGCAAGACCGCCTCCCTTCGCCATATCAACCCACGCGGCGAGCTACGGAAGGAAGAGGGCTTAGAACGTCCAACTAAATACAAAGAACTGGATGGTGGTCAATGTCGGGCCAGAAGCCTGAGGTGTGTTTTATCCCACTACCTCTACAGTCAAGCTAAACACCGTCTGCACCAAACCGTTCTCGATGTATTGAAAATCCCCCACATTCTCAGTGACCAAAATAGCAACAGGATCAAAGTCGACGCAGGTGGCGGCTATGACGGCATCAGGTAATTTTAGTTTTCCGCCATTGGGGCCCGCAGGTGCTCCCCCAAGAGCAGCAGCCCTGCGCAAAGCTTCTGCTCTAAGGCTCGCAGCTTTGTCCAGTATCTGCGGAGTCACGTCCACCACCATCAGATTTTCCCTATCGAATTCCAGCTGAAATGCTGCTTCAGCCGCCATTCGGACATTGAGGTCAGGCAAGCGAYGCGCAGCGACCATGCATTCGGCAATGCAGATACCGCTGGTTGCCATTGCCGCCCCCGGATACTTCATGCGCAGCGCCGCAAGTTGTGCCCTTACTTTTCCGGATTTAGCGGCATCCCCTAAAACGAGATGACTCCAGACATTGGTGTCAAAAAGCAAAACATGGCTCATGCTTTGCCTCTAGACGGAGGGATATCGCGTGCACTCCATGATTCGCGCTCGTGTCGTAAAAACTCATTGAGCGCTGTAGAGTCAGCCCCCTCTAGAGATGGTCTCTCAGCATTCAAAAGACTGTCCCATCCAGCCTCGAGCTCCAGCAAGTCGCGGCCAGTTGAGATGGCCTCAACCAGCGCATCAATTTCCCCCATCACAACAGCCAGCTCTCTGCGGATACTGCTGCGCAGGCGACCCAGAGTACGCGGGTCAAGCTCGAGATTTTGCTGCCCCCCCAGAATGCCTTGMACAGCCTGCGCAGCGCTTCTACCTAGTGCCGAAAGTCGCCGATGTGATGGGCGATTAAGTGAAAACTCAGGCCACGGGAGTTCAAGGATTTTTTTATGGATATCACGTGGCCCAAAAAGTCCTCTCGTCTGAAATTGCTTAATTGCGTGGTTCACATATTGGCTATTTAAATAGCCAACGAGAAAATTCGCCTCATCTGAGG
>NZ_JBFUCA010000098.1:0-10924 GCF_056405475.1 Polaromonas sp. P1_G4 | reverse complement strand
CGGCCCAGGCGTTGCGCGAGCAGCCCGAGCGCCTGGACCATTTGCTGGGTGTTGCGCGCTGAGCGGCGCAGGCCCGCCAACCTGGCTTTTTTTATTTCGCGCTTAAAGCGCTCAAAAAACGGCTACGCGCCGCCATCGTGAATGAGCTACGCGGCAAAGCGGCTTTCTGTGCTGAAAAGTCAAAAGCAAAGCACCTTTTTGCGTAGATTCACTTACTAGGGTTTTCCCCTCCGACGGCCTACAATCGCAGACCTTACAAGAAATTGACGGTCGACCCGACCGTTTCCGCTGGAGACCTTGCTGATGCCGACACCCCCCACCGCGACGCCCAATAGCACTGAAGCCAATCGCGAAGAAAAACGCGCCGAATTGCGCAGCGCCGCACTTGAATACCACGAGTTTCCGACCCCGGGCAAGATCGCCATCGCAGCGACCAAACAGCTGACCAACCAGCGCGACCTGGCCCTGGCTTATTCCCCAGGCGTCGCGGCACCTTGCGAAGAAATCGTCAAGGACCCGAACAACGCCTTCAAGTACACCAGCCGCGGCAACCTTGTGGCTGTCGTGACCAACGGCACCGCCGTGCTGGGGCTGGGCGACATCGGCCCGCTGGCCTCCAAGCCGGTCATGGAAGGCAAGGGCGTACTGTTCAAGAAGTTCGCCGGCGTGGATGTTTTCGACATTGAGATCGACGAAAAAGACCCGGCCAAGCTGGTCGACATCATTGCTTCGCTGGAGCCGACCTTCGGCGCCATCAACCTTGAAGACATCAAGGCGCCCGACTGTTTTTATATCGAGCGTGAGCTGCGCAAGCGCATGAAGATCCCGGTCTTCCATGATGACCAGCACGGTACCGCCATCACCGTGGGCGCGGCCGTCCTGAATGCGCTCAAGGTTGTCGGCAAAGGTCCGGGGCAAGTCAAGCTCGTGACGTCCGGCGCGGGCGCGGCCGCCCTGGCTTGCCTGAACCTGTTGCTCAAGCTGGGCATCCAGCGCGAAAACGTGTTCGTGACCGATCTGGCTGGCGTGGTCTACGAAGGCCGCACCGAGCTGATGGACGAAGACAAGATCCAGTTCGCGCAGAAGACCGATGCACGCACGCTTGCCGACGTCATCGCTGGCGCGGACATCTTCCTGGGCCTTTCCGCCGGCGGCGTGCTCAAGAAAGACATGGTCGCCAAAATGGCCGCCAAGCCCATCATCCTGGCGCTGGCCAATCCCAATCCCGAGATCACGCCGGAGGACGTCCGGACCGTGCGCGACGACGCCATCATGGCGACCGGCCGCACCGACTACCCGAATCAGGTCAACAACGTCCTGTGCTTTCCCTACATCTTCCGCGGCGCACTGGATGCCGGAGCATCCACCATCACCGTCGAGATGGAAATCGCGGCTGTACACGCCATAGCCGAGCTGGCGCAGGCCGAGCAAAGTGAAGTCGTGGCAGCCGCCTACGTGGGTGAAAAGCTGGCGTTCGGGCCCGAATACCTGATTCCCAAGCCTTTCGATCCGCGCCTCATGATGAAGATCGCGCCCGCCGTCGCACAGGCGGCGGCCGACAGCGGCGTGGCCCTGCGGCCCATTCAGGACATGAACGCTTACCGCGAACGGCTGCAAAGCTTTGTCTACGCCTCGGGCACGGTGATGAAACCGATTTTCGCGGCCGCCAAGGCCGCCAGCCGCAAGCGTGTGGCCTATGCCGAGGGCGAGGAAGAACGCGTGCTGCGCGCCTGCCAGATCGTGGTGGACGAAGGACTCGCACGCCCGACACTGATTGGCCGACCCGCCATCATTGCCCAGCGCATCGAAAAATTCGGCCTGCGCCTGAAGGAGGAGCTCGACTACGACGTGGTCAATGTCGAGCAGGATCATCGCTACCGCGACTTCTGGCAAACCTATCACCGCCTCATGGAACGCCGTGGTGTGACGGTGCAGATCGCCAAAATCGAAATGCGCCGCCGCCTCACATTGATCGCCGGCATGTTGCTGCACAAAGGCGACGTGGACGGGCTGATTTGCGGTACCTGGGGCACGACGGCCCATCATCTGGACTATCTGGATCAGGTCATCGGCAAGCGCGAAGGCGTCAACACCTATGCCTGCATGAACGGCTTGTTGCTTCCGGGGCGCCAGGTGTTCCTGCTCGATACGCACGTCAACTGCGATCCGACTGCGGAGCAGCTCGCGGAGATCACCACCATGGCGGCCGAGGAAATGATGCGCTTTGGCATCAAACCGAAGGCGGCTCTGCTGTCGCATTCGAATTTTGGATCTTCCAACTTGCCCAGCGCCCTGAAAATGCGCCGCACGCTGGAGTTGCTGCGCGAAAAAGCGCCGTGGCTTGAAGTTGATGGGGAGATGCATGGCGACATGGCACTGGACGCCGATGCGCGCGCCCTCATCATGCCGAACAGCACCCTGACGGGTGAGGCCAACCTCCTGGTACTGCCCAATATTGATGCAGCGAACATTTCCTACAACCTGCTGAAAACAGCGGCGGGTGGCAATATCGCCATCGGCCCGGTTTTGCTGGGAGCAAACAAGCCCATGCACATCCTGACTGCTACGGCAACGGTGCGCCGTATTGTCAACATGACCGCATTGACGGTCGCGGATGCCAATGCGAGTCGATAAGCAAAAATTAGATAGCTAGCACTAACTTAGTGTATCAATGACCTCTCTCTTTACTGCCTAAATTTTCAGCATCCACTTGCGTTTTTTAGCCACATGCGGCAAACTACCTCTCTTGAAATTTAAGGGTTAACCCGAAAAATCGGCGGGTAACTCTGGATTCGAGAAAAAGGTTTTTTTCATGTTGCGCAATGGGTGGGCGGCCAAAACGGCCATGTTGCTGGTTTTGGCAACCGGTCTGGCCGGGTCAATCCCCAGCATGGTGCAGGCAAAGGGCCCGGTTCCGATCGGGACCATAGCGACCGTCCAATTGCCCCCCCAGGGACGCGACATGATGGTGCTGATCTACCAAGGCGGGCCTTTCAAGCATGAAAAGGACGGCGTGGTGTTTGGGAACCGGGAACGACTTCTACCGGCTCAAAGTCGCGGTTACTACCGTGAATACACCGTCAGAACGCCCGGTGAGCGCAGCCGGGGAGCCCGGCGCATCGTTTGTGGTGGCTTGAAACCTGTCGCACCTGATGCCTGTTATTACACCGACGATCACTATGCGAGTTTTCGCAAAATCGTTCAATAAATTGAACTGTGATCGTTATTTTGAGTTTTTGACTTAAGAGAAAGAGTAGCGGAGATGGATACACCACTTCGTCGGGACAACGAAACGCCTTTGCGCAAGGACGGTGAAACGCCCTTGCGCGGCGTACGTCCCAATATCGTTCAATCCATACGGGCCTTCCGGGTGCAAGACCTGCAGGATGCCGCGACACATTTAAACCAGCATTTCCTGTACGCCAACCTGGGCAACGCCCAGAGCAAGCAGGACGTGCTGGACATGATTGCGGCGCAGTACACCTTTCCGGCGCATTTCGGMAAAAACTTCGACGCACTGTACGACTGCATGACGGACCTGGTCCACAAGTCAGGCCCGCAGCCCGGCTTTATTGTCGTGCTCGAGCAAATTCCGGCCAACGCCAAATTTGACAAGGAAGCGCGCGAGCAGTTGCTCGACATCTTCCGGGATGCCTCTGATTACTGGGCGGATCGCAAGATACCGTTCAGATGTTTCTATTCTTTTCTGTAGCCCGCTCCCCAGACATTGGCCAAGGGGATCGGGCGAATGAGGCCCAGCAAGCAACCGCGGAAGGCGAAGAAGTCATGCCGACCGACAAATTGGTAGACGTGTCGCCACTGGCGTTGCGCATGAGCAGCCCGTTTAATGCGGGTTACTGGCTGGCAGCTGCCTGAAAAAAGGCACGCTGTCCGGTTCACAAAAGGCCCGCTTGTTGCGGGCTTTTTTTCGCCAGGCCGGAAGTTAAAGACAACGGCCGCATCCGACGGCGCCGCGACTTAAAACATGTAGTAAAGAATGCGGTGAAAATATTTGCTGATATCAATCGGGATGCGCACCAGCATCAGCTGAAGACGCGCGATGCCGGACAATCGCGGTCGAACCCGATGGCCGATTTGCGTGTCGGTTCCCGCCTGGCGGACCGGATAGGGCAACAAGGCATAGGTATTGATACCGTGTAAATGCCTCGCCTCCATAAAGTCGTCAACGGCCATGTAAAACCGCGCTGATCGCCGTATCAACTCCGCGGCCTCCAGCGGTCCCAGCACATAAGCCGCCGCGCCGGAAGGGTCACCCCAATACTTTGCGTACGGTGTGTCGCCGATGAATTTGTGCCGTTTCTCAAAAACGCCTGCGAGCCTGACCATTGGATACGGTGCCAATTCAAGCTGGGCGAGCAACGCCGTACTTAGCGTTGGAATTAATACGTCATCTTCCAGCACCAGGCATTTTCCGCCCTCGGCCAGCACTGCTCTCCAGGCATCCCGATGCGCGAGAAAACAGCCGACCTCCCCCGGCGACATGCTGTAACCATAACGAATCAGGCGCGCACTTTCGCTGTAACCAACCTCGGCCAGCCGTCCTGGGTCGACTCGCACACCATCAATCAGGCTATAGCGCAGCCCCAGCGCCATCATTTGCCGGTCAATATTCGCTCGCCYGGTGGTCGCCTCGGGAAGTGAGATGACAAATATCTTCATATCAGGTGTACCGACAGCTAATTGCGCAGTTGCGCTACGCTCCGCGCCAGGGCCACATACTCGGTCACCCCGACTTCTTCAGCGCGTCGCTTGACATCAAACTGCCCGCCAAAACCGTGGCTGTCCAGCCACTTTCCCAAGGTGTGACGCAGCAACTTGCGGCGCTGGCTAAAGGCGACCTGCACCAGCTCACTCAGGAGTTTGACGTCCAGCGCCACAGGCGCTGCATGCGGCACCATGCGCACCACGGCGCTATCGACCCGCGGCGGCGGATCGAAACTGTGCGGCGGCACGAACAGCACATTTTCCATCGCGTAGCGCCACTGCAGCATCACGCTGAGCCGGCCATAATCGCTGGTAGCTGGCACCGCCACCATCCGGTCTATCACTTCTTTTTGCAACATGAAGTGCTGGTCTTCTATGACCTCCACGGCATCCAGCAAATGAAACAGGATGGGTGTAGAGATGTTGTAGGGGAGATTGCCGACCACCCGAAGTTTTTGCCCTTCGGCACAGGCCGTTCGCGCCAGCTGGCGGACATCCACTTTCAACACGTCGGACTCAACCACGGCAAGCTGGGGGTGCAATCGCAACTGACGGGCAAGATCGCGGTCCAGCTCAATGACCGTCAAGTGCCCCACCCGTTCAACCAGGGGTTGGGTCAGCGCAGCCAATCCAGGCCCGATCTCCACCATGGCCTGTCCTGGACGTGGAGCAATCGCCTGCACAATCCCCTCAATGACGCCTTGATCCGTCAGGAAATGCTGGCCAAAACGCTTGCGCGGAATATGTTTCACATTGGGGGCGACCTAAAGCCGCCAGACTGGCATACAAACAAGGCTGCCGTTTCTTGGAGAAGTCACCCGGAAAGTTGACCCGCCCACGCAGCGCGAATGGAACCTTAAGGAAGGCCTGAGGCGATCTTCACAGCTGCGGTGCGTCACGGTACTCCACATAGGCGCGGCCCCGAATCTCCTGGATCCACAGTGCATAGGCTTCGTTTTGCTTTTTCTCGCGCAGCACACCGCGTGCCATCTCCCGCTGTTCACGTTGCGATAGCTGGGTCTCGCGGCGTTCAAGTACCTGAATAAGATGGACGCCAAAACGGGATACCAAGGGATCCGAGACCTGATTGGGTGCCAGCCCGTTCATGACTTTCTCGAACTCAGGCACAAACATGCCGGTGCTTGCCCAGCCGAGGTCACCGCCTTCCTTTGCGGAGGCATCGTCGCTGTTCTCACGTGCGAGTGCCGCGAAATCAGCCTGCCCGGCCTGGATGCGTCTTTTAAAACCCGCCAGCTTCTCCACCGCGGCGGCTTCACTGAGCTGTGGCGTCAACCGGAGCAGGATATGCCTGGCATGGGTTTGTGCCACCATCATGCTGGGCATGCCGCCTTGCCGTTTTTCGATGACTTTGAGGATGTGAAATCCCGCCCCGCTTCGAACCGGCCCCGCGAGACCTCCCGCCTGCAATTTGCTTGTCGCCTCAACAAAGAGATCAGGATAGCGGTCTGCAGTCCGCAGCCCCATCAGGCCACCTGAAGCGCGCGTGGGAGACGCTGAAACTTCGGCGGCCAGCGCCGTGAAGTCGGCACCGTTGCGGGCACGGTCCATCACCTGCTGGGCCTTGGCCTGCAGTGCTGCGACTTGATCGGGCGTGGCATTTTCCGGCACGGCCACCAGAATTTCCGCGAGGTTGAGAGCCAGCGAAGACGATGGGGTGCCGCCATCCTGATCACGCAGAAATTGGTCGACTTCCTGCTCCGTAACCGTCGCACGCGCCTCCAGTTCTCGCTGGCGCAGGCGGCTGACCAAAAGCTCGTCCCTCAATTCCGAGCGGAATTGGGCATAGTCAATCCTGTCCGCTTTCAGGCGGTTGCGCAGCTCGTCGACCGTGATCTGGTTTTGGCTGGCGACGGTCTGGACCGCAGCTTCGACGGCATTGTCATCGACCCGCAGGCCCGAATTGCGCGCCATTTGCAGCTGCGCCTTGTCGCTGATCAGGCGTTCCAGAATTTGTCCGACCATTTCACTGCGCGGCGGCACTGTCGCGCCCATCTGAAGCATTTGTTGCTCGGTCCGAATCAACTTGCTTCGAACCTCATTATTGGTAATGGGTTCGGAGTTGACCACGGCAACAATGAAGTCAGCCTGCCGCTGCGCGCTTCCTTGCGCCGACGCAGTCCGGGAGCCCGTGGCCGCGTCGGGCAGGCGCAATGTACCCGATGGCCGCAACCCCTGCGCCTGAGCACCCACCATCAGCACAATCGACAATGCCAAGGCCGTTGTGGCGGCTTGAATGGAGTTCAAAAGGAATCTTGAGACGGCGCGGTTATTAGTCATAAGTAGTAAAGCGGCTTGGCGTGCTGGTATTCTCACGCAGATATTGGTAACGTGGAACATTCGACTTCAGGGTTTCCAGGGGGTTGGAGCCGAGGCGCGAAAACCCCACAAGTTCAAGCTGGAACAGGATTTTCGTATCCGAGCTTCCGGTCCCGGTTTGAGAGCGCTGCAGAACCACGCGCCCTATCCAGCAGCAACCATCGTATTCAACACCGATGATCGAGTCGACCAGTTTTTTGTCCAGCACGCTGTAATTCAGGCGCCCAACGGCATAGTAGCGGCCGCCTCCCTGGCCCTGCCCAGCGCCCAGATCTTTTCCTTTGTCGCCCCACAAATCATTGATAGGCCACTGCCAGCCCACGTCAATTTGCTCGCTGACATTGCGCTGGCGCCGGAATGCGGCACTGATGACGCGGTAATTGCTGGGGTTGTAGCGCACGCCAATCGATGCACGCTCAGATTGCTTGGTCTTCGGGTTGTACTGAACCGTACTGTCGAAAGACCACTGCGGCACCCAATTGACGGAAGCCCCGACCAGCAAGTCGCTGATGCGGTCGGTGACCGGCAATACACCCGGCAGGGTCACCTTCTGATCCTCAAAACGAAAGCGCTGCGCAATGCCGACACGCACAGCTTCAGCACCGGTCGCAGGATCCAGCAGACGCGAGGTAACGCCCAGGGTCAGCAGGTTAGCGTCTGAAATACGGTCATTGCCGACAAATGCGTTTTCGGTAAAGACCGTGGCGAAGTTGAAGTCGTTGGACCCGGAGTCGTAGTTGGGCAGCAGGCTCTGGTCGCGATAGGGTGTACGCACATAAAAGGCCCGGGGCTCCAGTGTCTGGGTAAAGTTCCGGCCCAGGAACCCGGCATTACGTTCAAACTGCACGCCGCTGTCCAGGCTGAAGGTAGGCACAACACGCGACGCCGTTGTCGCACCATTGGGCAACGCTGAATCAAATTTGTAACTCGTGGCATGCAGCTGCACTTTGGGGGTGATGTACCCCGCAGGCAGCAGCCAGGGGCGGCTCAGTTGCAGCCGCGTGAATGCCCGGTCACTATTGGGCTGGTTGGTGAGCTGACGATCTGCGGAAAAACGGGTGAAGTCGCCCTCCACCGACCAGTCAAAGCCATTGCCCAATCCCACCACCGGCGCATCCACACGGGTGTACGCCGCTGCAAACTGGGGCAGGCGGTCGTAAGGCGGAACGATGGGCGAAGTGACATCCTGCAATGTCTGCCATTTGAGCGTTCGCATGGACGAAGAAAAGAACCCGCGGGTCCACGACAAACTCGCGTCCTGGGGCAGAAGGCGCTGGGTGGTCGCCCCCTTGAGAGCTGGAAAGTCACGCCAATAATCGTTGTCACTCACCCGGTTCATGTTGAGGTTGATGCCCAGGTCGCCGACGGATGACAGGCCGCTGCTGAAGGCACCAACGTGTTGATAACTGTAGGACCAGCGGTCACGATTGCGCAACTTGTCGCCGGGCAGGAAGTTTCCCTGCAGTTCGCCTGTGTACTTCGGCTCCAGGTAGCGGAATTCGCCGGCGAGGTCCACCCCGCGTTTGGTCATGATCGCCGGTGAAAATGTCGCGTCCCGATTGGGCGCAATATCAAAGTAATAAGGTTGCCGATACTCAAACCCGTTGATTGAGCCCATGCCGATGGAGGGCGGCAGAAGACCCGACTTGCGCTTGTCGCTCAACGGAAAACTCACCCGGGGGAAAGCCAGGATAGGCACATCCTTGAAACGCACAACGGCTCCATTGGCAACGCCAACTTCGCGGTCCAGGTCAAACTCGAAGCTTCTGGCGCGCAATACCCATGAGGGCTCCCAGCTGGCCTCGTCATTGCGCTCGCAGGTGGTGTAGCTGGCGCGCTGGGCCGTCAAATGGCCTTCATCGATGAAATCGATCCGCTCCGCCTGGCCGTTTCCGCTGTTGCTGAGGAAGCGGTAGGCCGGCGTCGTGAAAAAGCCTTCAAACCGGTCCAGCTTGATCTCCAGCTCGGGACCCTCAAACCTGTTGCCCGCCCGGTTGATGCGAACATTGCCGCGGCTTTTAAGTTGGTCTTCGGGCTGGTAGTACTCAATGCGGTCCGCGCGGATGGCGGTAGACCCGCGGCGCAATTCCGCATTGCCGTCAATCACGGTCTCAAGATCGGGGCGGCCGGAAATCCGGTCGCCAAAAACAAATGTGGGGCCCTTGTCCTGCGGGTCGCTGGAAACCTGCTCGGCCAGCTGGGGCGAAGACTTGAGTTTCGGGGTGTCGCCTGCGGGCGGGTCTGCGGAGGGGACGGCGGAAGCGCCCTGAAGAGGAGCAGGTGACGCAGCCGGAGTTTGGGCGAGCGCCGTCCCGGCACCGGTCATCCCCAGTGCTGCGCAAACCACCAGCGTGGAGACAGCTTGAGCTATCGGGGAAAGAATAAAGGGCGAAGGGGATGCGCGGCGCATCGTTTATGTGAGATAAACCCGTTTGTAAAATCAGGCCTGATTATCCATGACCCTCCACCCCGTCCCCACAATGTCGAACCAGCGCCCAATTGCAGGGCTGGCAGGGACTCCAGAAACATGACCACTCCCTCCATTGCCTGGGCCGACCCGGCACGTGCCATGGCTTTCGAAGCCTGGCTGACCGCCGCTGCCCGCCAGCACAACCTGCGGGTCGACACCATCAGGCCGGCATCAGCTGACGCAAGTTTTCGGCGCTACTTCCGGGTGGACGCCGCAACAGGCGATGGCAGTTACATCGTCATGGACGCACCACCTGCACAGGAAGATTGCAAACCTTTCGTCAAGGTCGCCGGCCTGATGAACGGCGCCGGCTTGATTGCCCCGCGCGTACTGGCCTGGGATGAACCAATGGGCTTCATGCTGCTAAGCGACCTGGGTGCGCAGACCATGATGGAAGCAATTAGACCGCCCGCCGAGGTTGACGCTATCGCCAGCCCCACTCCGGCGCACTACGACCTGTATGTGGATGCGGTGGAGGCCCTGGTGCGCTGGCAACTCGCCTCCACGCCCGGCGTGCTTCCGCCCTATGACGACGCACTTCTGTCTCGCGAGCTATCGCTCTTTCCAGACTGGTATGTCGCCAAACATCGCAGCCTGGCGCTGGACTCTGGCCTTCAGGACAAGCTGAACGCCATCTTCGAACAGATCAAGGCCAGCAATCTGAATTCGCTGGATGGCGCACGGGTGTTTGTGCACCGCGACTTCATGCCTCGCAACCTGATGATCACCCGGCCCAGCAACGCAGGGGGCATGCAATTTTCCGACGGGCCGCCCCTAGGGAACGAGCCCCGCAGCGTATCGAAACGGGGCAGCGCAGTACGCGAAGCGACAAGCGTGGGGGCTCCACCTTTGGGCGTGCTGGACTTTCAGGACGCGGTCTACGGCCCCATCACCTACGACATCGCCAGCCTGATGCGCGACGCCTTCCTGAGCTGGGAAGAAGATTTCGTACTGGACATCACCGTGCGCTATTGGCAAAAAGCCCGCAAGGCGGGCCTGCCGGTCGGCGACGATTTTGGCGAGTTTTACCGGGCCGTGGAATGGATGGGCCTGCAGCGCCACCTCAAGATTCTGGGCATCTTTGCGCGCCTCACGCTGCGCGACGGCAAGCCCAAATACCTGGCCGACACACCCCGCTTCATCAAATACGCCCGCAACACCGCCGCGCGCTACCGGCAACTGGGGCCGCTGATGGTGCTGCTCGACGAGATTGAGGGYAAYGAAACCCGTGTGGGCTACACCTTTTGATGCACMATCRGGCYRTAGCSCYYGCTGGTTCTGCGCMAGCAGCTATTATTTTTATAGCRTTCACRGCAARSWCCTAACAATGCATCYTCCTGCACCAGCACCATGACCGCCCGGTTTTTCGCTGACATCGCACTGGCGCCCGGC
>NZ_JBFUCA010000097.1:0-10997 GCF_056405475.1 Polaromonas sp. P1_G4 | reverse complement strand
GTGTTGCACGGCGACCTGGAGCCGGCCTTCCAGCGCTTCTGGCAAGACACCAAAGACCGTTACCGCCTGGTGCGCGACGCGCCCGACCGCCCGGCACTGCCGCCGGAGTCACTGTTTCTGGGCACCGAGCAGTTTTACGCTCGCGCCAATGACTACGCGCAACTGGCCATACGCGCCACGGTCGAAGACGTGGCCGACAACGCGCAGTTTCAAAAACTCGGCGAAATGGCCGTGGTGCGTGGCGCCGAAGACCCGCTGGCCAAATTCAAGGGCCACGTACGCAACACGGCCCACCGGGTGCTGGTGCTGGCCGAAAGCGACGGCCGGCGCGAAAGCCTGCTGGACTTCCTGCGCGCCAGCAGCGTCAGTCCGCCGGCGTTTGATTCGCTTGAAGACTTCCAGACCAGCGACGAAAAACTCGGCATCGCCACAGCGGCGCTGAACACCGGTTTCAGCTGGCTTGAAGAAGGCATTGACTTCATCACCGAGACCGAGCTGTTTGCCGCAGGCGCCACCGTGCGCCGCCGCAACAAAAAGCAGGAACAGGTCAGCGACGTCGAAGCACTGATCAAGGACTTGTCGGAACTCAACGTGGGCGACCCGGTGGTGCACAGCGCCCACGGCATTGGCCGCTACCGCGGCCTCATCAACATGGACCTGGGCCAGGGCACCAATGCCGACGGCACGCCGCTGCTGCAGGAGTTTTTGCACCTCGAATATGCCGACAGCGCCACACTGTACGTGCCCGTCAGCCAGCTGCACCTGATCAGCCGCTACACCGGCGTCAGCGCCGAAGAAGCCCCGCTGCACAGGCTGGGCAGCGGCCAGTGGGAAAAAGCCAAACGCAAGGCCGCTGAGCAGATCCGCGACTCGGCCGCCGAGCTGCTCAACATCTACGCCCGCCGCGCCGCGCGCGAAGGCCATGCTTTCCGCTATTCGCCCGGCGACTACGAGACCTTTGCCAACGACTTCGGCTTCGAGGAAACCGCCGACCAGCGCGCCGCCATCCACGCCGTGATCCAGGACATGATCAGCCCGCGGCCCATGGACAGGCTGGTCTGCGGCGATGTGGGTTTCGGCAAGACCGAGGTCGCGCTGCGCGCCGCCTTCATCGCCGTCACCGGCGGCAAGCAGGTCGCCCTGCTGGCGCCCACCACCCTGCTGGCCGAGCAGCACTACCAGACGCTGGTGGACCGTTTTGCCAAATGGCCGGTCAAGATCGCCGAGATGAGCCGTTTCCGCTCGGGCAAAGAGATTACCGCCGCCATCAAGGGCCTGGCCGACGGCACGATCGACATCGTGGTCGGCACGCACAAGCTGCTCAGCCAGGACGTGAAGTTCGAGCGCCTGGGCCTGCTCATCATCGATGAAGAGCACCGCTTTGGCGTGCGCCACAAAGAAGCCATGAAGGCCATGCGCGCCGAAGTGGATGTGCTGACGCTGACCGCCACGCCAATTCCGCGCACGCTGGRCATGGCGCTTGAAGGCCTGCGTGACCTGAGCGTGATCGCCACCGCCCCGCAGCGGCGCCTGGCCATCAAGACTTTTGTGCGCAGCGAAAACAACGGCGTAATTCGGGAAGCCGTGCTGCGCGAATTGAAGCGCGGCGGGCAGGTTTACTTCCTGCACAACGAGGTCGAGACCATCCAGAACCGGCGCGAAAAGCTCGAAGAGATACTGCCTGAAGCGCGAATCGCCGTGGCGCACGGCCAGATGCCCGAGCGCGAACTCGAGCGCGTGATGAAAGACTTCATCGCCCAGCGCTACAACCTGCTGCTGTGCTCGACCATCATCGAAACCGGCATCGATGTGCCAACCGCCAACACCATCGTGATGAGCCGCGCCGACAAGTTCGGCCTGGCGCAGCTGCACCAGCTGCGCGGGCGCGTGGGCCGCAGCCACCATCAGGCCTATGCCTATTTGATGGTGCCCGACATCGAAGGCCTGACCAAGCAGGCCGGCCAGCGGCTTGAAGCCATCCAGCAGATGGAAGAGCTCGGTTCGGGCTTTTACCTGGCCATGCATGACCTGGAAATCCGCGGCACCGGTGAGGTGCTGGGCGAAAACCAGAGCGGCAACATGCTCGAGGTGGGCTTTCAGCTCTACAACGAGATGCTCAGCGAAGCCGTGGCATCGCTCAAGGCCGGGCGCGAGCCGGATCTGCTGTCGCCGCTCAGCGTGACCACCGAAATCAATCTGCACGCCCCCGCCCTGTTGCCCAACGACTACTGCGGCGACGTGCACCTGCGCCTGTCTTTCTACAAAAAGCTGGCCACCGCCAAAAACACCGACCAGATCGATGCCCTGCTTGAGGAAATCGTCGACCGCTTCGGCAAGCTGCCGCCGCAGGCGCAGACGCTGATCGACGTGCACCGCCTGCGCGTGATCGCCCGGCCCTACGGCGTGGTCAAGGTCGATGCCGCGCCCGGCGGCATCAACATCACCTTCAAGAAAGACCCGCCCATCGATTCGATGGCCATCATGCATCTCATCCAGAAGAACCGGCACATCAAATTGGCCGGCAACGACAAGCTGCGCATCGAGCGCGAGCTGCCCGAACCCAAAGACCGCGCGCAAATGGTGCGCGACATCCTGCGCTCTCTCGGCCAACCCAAAACCCCCTCCACCACAGAAGCAACGCCCGCATGACCCCCGCTGAAATCTCCCCCGGCCTCGTCGTCAACGTCTCTACGCCAGACCTCAAGCTCAGCAATTTCAGGCTGATCGCCTTTGACATGGATTCCACGCTCATCAACATCGAGTGTGTGGACGAAATCGCCGACGCTGCCGGCCGCAAGGCCGAAGTGGCCGCCATCACCGAAGCCGCCATGCGCGGTGAGATCACCGACTACAARGASAGCCTGCGCCAGCGCGTAGCCYTGCTCAAGGGCGTGAGCGTGGCCAGCATGGAMSAGGTCTACCACGAGCGTCTCAAGCTCAACCCCGGCGCGACCGAGCTGGTGCATGCCTGCAAAGAAGCCGGCATGAAGGTGCTGCTGGTCAGCGGCGGCTTTACCTTCTTTACCGACCGCGTGCGTGACGAGCTGGGCATCGACTACACGCGCTCCAACGTGCTCGAAATCAAAGACGGCTTTCTCACCGGCAAGATGGTCGACCAGCCCTGGGGCGACATCTGTGACGGCGAAGAGAAGCGAAAGATGCTGCTGGAAACCTGCGCCAACCTGGGCATCAACCCGCTGCAGGCGATTGCCATGGGCGACGGTGCCAACGACCTGCCCATGATGGGCGTAGCCGGCCTCTCGGTGGCCTATCACGCCAAGCCGCGCGTACGCGAGCAGGCCATGGTCGCCATCAACGAAGGCGGCCTGGACCGCCTGCTGGAGCTTTTCAGCTGAGGCCGCCACACCTCGGCCGACGCATCAATCCTTCCCCAATAAATCAACGATCCCACAGCCATAACGCCTTATAAGCAGACACCTGAACCAAAGACAAACGACATCCATGGGTTTTTTCAAACGATTCGAAAGCCAGCTTCCCGCCTACCCTGACGCCGACCCCTCCTTGCCGCCCAAGGGTTTCATGGCCTTTCTGTGGGCCTGCACCGAAGGCGCGCGCGGCTACATCCTGCAGCTGGCGCTGCTCTCGGCGGTGATGGCGATTTTTGAGGCCTTGCTGTTCGCCATGCTGGGCCGCATCGTCGACTGGCTCGGCGCGACGGCGCCCGCCAACCTGTGGGTCGAGCACGGCAACGCACTGGGCTGGCTCGCCTTCATCGTGGTGGCCAGCATCGCCGCCGTGGCGCTGCAGACCACCGTGAAGCACCAGACGCTGGCCATCAACTTCCCGATGCGGCTGCGCTGGAACTTTCACCGCCTGATGCTCGGGCAAAGCATGTCCTTCTACCAGGACGAATTCGCCGGCCGGCTGACCACCAAGGTCATGCAGACCGCACTGGCGGTGCGCGACACGCTCTTCGTGCTGGCCGACGTGCTGGTGGCCATGGGTGTATACATCGCCACCATGACGGTGCTGGCCGCGGCCTTCGACACGAAGCTGGTGGCGCCCTTCCTGGTCTGGCTGGCGCTCTACATCGCCAGCCTCTATTACTTTGTGCCGCGGCTGGGCCGCATCGGCAAGCAGCAGGCCGACGCCCGCTCATTGATGACAGGCCGCATCACCGACGCCTACACCAACATCACCACCGTCAAGCTGTTTTCGCACACCCGGCGCGACGCCATGAGCGAGTTCATGAAGACCGGCTACACCCAGATGCGCCTGGTCAGCGCATTCGAGATCGTCAACCACACGCTCAGCATGGGACTGATCCTCGGCATGGCCGGCACCTCGCTGTGGCTGTGGCACCTGGGCCAGGTCGGCGCGGGTGCGGTGGCCGCGGCCACTGCCATGGCGCTGCGTTTGCAGGGCATGTCGCACTGGATCATGTGGGAGACCACCAGCCTCTTTGAAAGCGTGGGCACCGTGCAGGACGGCATCAACACGCTTTCGCGGCCGCACACCATCGTGGACGCGCCAGGTGCGGCCGCACTGGACGTGCCGCGCGGCGAAGTGCGCTTTGAAGCCGTGAACTTCAGCTACGGCAAGAACAAACCGGTGATCGACCAGCTGACGCTGACCGTCAGACCTGGCGAAAAGATAGGCCTGATCGGACGCTCCGGCGCGGGCAAATCGACGCTGGTCAACCTGCTGCTGCGGTTTTATGACCTCGACGGCGGGCGCATCCTGATCGACGGCCAGGACATTGCTACCGTGACGCAGGACAGCCTGCGCAGCCACATCGGCATGGTGACGCAAGATACCTCTCTGCTGCATCGTTCGGTGCGCGACAACATCACCTACAGCCGCCCCGGCGCCACCGACGACGACATGCGCCTGGCCGCACGGCGTGCCGAAGCCGACACCTTCATCGCCGACCTGACCGATCCGCACGCCCGCCACGGCTACGACGCCCATGTGGGCGAACGCGGTGTGAAGCTCTCGGGCGGGCAGCGCCAGCGCATCGCAATTGCGCGCGTGATGCTCAAGGACGCGCCCATCCTGCTGCTGGACGAAGCCACCAGCGCACTCGACTCCGAAGTCGAAGTCGCCATCCAGAGCAGCCTGAACACTTTGATGCAGGGCAAGACGGTGATCGCCATCGCCCATCGCCTCTCGACCATCGCCGCGATGGACAGGCTGATCGTGCTCGACCAGGGGCGCATCGTCGAAGAAGGCGACCACCGCAGCCTGCTGGCCAATGGCGGCCTGTATGCACGGCTCTGGGCGCACCAGAGCGGCGGTTTTCTGAGCGACAACCTGGAAGAAGAAGAGCTGGCGGCTTGACGCTGCTGGCCGCACCGGGTGCCCGCGCCTTAGTACTCATCTGGGGCGAGTACTCGTTTGCTATTGTTTTAATAGCTGCTCGCGCATGCACTGAAAGGGCTAGAGCCCGATTTTTCTTACGAAAAAGCCTCAAAATACCTGAACCCGGAGCCTGCTGCACTCATGCCGGATTCAGGCTTTCTCGACCACCGGGCGTCCCGCCTGCACCGCAAACTGCGCCAGCGTTTGTACGCCGCTGTCGGCGCGCGTCACGTCGCTCACCACGCGCAAGGTGGTAGTGAGCTTGCGCGGGGTCAGTTCCACCACGCCGTAGCCTTTGCGTTCTGAGTCCGCAAATACAAAGTGCGGATTCTCGGCGAGGTAGTCCGGAATTTTCGCGTTGCCGGCAGAGCGGGACGTGATGCTGGTGCCGCAGAATTCCGTGCCCACGGACGGGCTGGCCGCATCCGCGTAGTCGGCCTTGACGTGGCCCACCCAGTTTTCATGCACATCGCCGCCCAGGATGACCGGGTTCGCAACGGCGTGCTTGCGCAGGGAGTCCGTGAAGCGCGTACGCGCCGCTGCATAACCGTCCCAGCCGTCGTTCCAGAAAACCTGCTCAGGCCCACGGCGAAAGTCCCGCTGACCAAAAAGCGATTGCTGGCCGACCAGATTCCAGCTGCTTTCCTTGCTGGCGGCCCGGCTCCATTCAGCGTCCAGCCAGCTTTCCTGCTGCCTCCCCAGCATGCTGCGGGCCGGATCTTTCCAGGCAGCGCAGGTGGCGGGGTTCAGTGTGCTGGAGCCGGTTTTCCCGTCACGCGTGCAGGCCTGCGCATCCTTGTATTGGCGGGCGTCCAGCATGTAGAGCGAGGCCAGGCGGCCGTAGGGAACGCGCTGGTAAATGCGCATTTCTGCGCCGCTTGCCAGGCCGGCCACGGCCCGCGTCAGCGCCGAAGCGCGCACGGGCATGTGTTCATAAAAAGCCTGGTAAGCGGCGGCGCGGCGGGCGGCAAAGTCCGGCGCCGGCGGCCCGCTGTTGCCGGGTGTGGCGCCCGCGTAGTCGTTTTGCACCTCGTGGTCATCCCACGTCACCAGCCAGGGGCAGGTTGCATGCATGGCTTGCAGGTCGGCGTCGCCCTTGTGCATGGCATAGCGCTGGCGGTAGTCGTCCAGCGTGAGCACCCAGCCGCCCGTGGGCACACGCACCGGCTGGCCGGCGTTGGGGTATTCGTAGATGTAGTCGCCCAGGAAGAGCACGAGATCAAGCTCTTCAGCAAGCATATGGCGGTAGGCGCTGTAGTAGCCGTGTTCCCAGCGCTGGCAAGAGGCATAGGCCAGCCGCAGCCGCCCCACAGCGGCATCGGGCGCCGGAAAGGTGCGGGTGCGGCCGGTGGCGCTCACCGCCTCGCCCACCGCGAAGCGGTAGAAATACCAGCGATCGGCCTCCAGGCCCTGCACCTCCACATGCACCGAGTGCGCCAGACCGGGTACCGCATGGACCTGACCGGCTTGCACGATGCGCGAAAAATGATCGTCGTGCGCAATCTCCCAGCGCACGGCTACCGGCTGCAAGCGCACGGCCGCATCATTGTCCAGCAGCAGCCGCGTCCAGAGCACCACCGAGTCATGGGCGGGTGAACCGCTGGCCACGCCCAGCGTGAAAGGATTTCCGGTCAGCCGTTGCTGGGCCGATGCCCTGGGTGGCAGGTAAAAACCAGCACCCGCCGCCGCCAGCGACTGAAGCAACCGGCGCCTGTGGATTACGGGAGTCATGTGGATCACTCAGTGCCTGGCTGGCAGGCGCACGATGAAGGTGGTTCCCGAGCCCGCGCTGCTGTGCACATCGATGGTGCCGCCGTGGATGTCGACCGCGTTGCGCACAATCGCCAGGCCCAGGCCGGTGCCCTGGATGGTGCCCACGTTGCTGGCGCGGTGAAAAGATTCGAACAGGTGCGGCAACTCGTCCTCCGGAATACCGATGCCCTCGTCCGCCACCTCCATGACGGTCGTGTCCTGATCGATGCTCACGGTGAACCGCACAAGACCGCCCAGCGGCGAGTACTTGACCGCATTGGAGAGCAGGTTGCTGAAGATGTGGCGCAGGAGCTTCTCGTCGTACAGGCCTTCTCCCGCCCCGGCGGAATAATCCAGCTGCAACTCGCACAGGCTGTCCGGTTGCTGGGTGCGCGCCTCTTCCACCAATTGATGGCACAGCCTGTGCAGGTCCAGCGGATGCGGTTCAAACTCCAGCATCTGGGCATCGGCCTTGCCCAGCAGCAGCACGCGGTCCAACATGCCCGTCATGCGTTTCACGCCGGCAGCAATGCTGTCCAGAATCTCCAGTTTTTCCGACTCAGGCAAGCGGCTGCCGTAATGCCTGAGCAATTCCTCGGCGGAAAGAATGCCAGACAGCGGCGTCCGGAACTCATGGCTGGTCATGGCCACGAAGCGGGTGCGCAGTTCATTGAGCGCCTTTTGCTGCTCAAGGGCCTCGCGTGTGTCTTCCTCTGATTTCTTGCGTTCGGTGATGTCAAGAAACGCCCAGATCACACCTGAATCAGGGTCATGGGGCTGAACACAACTGCCGGCCATCTGCACCCAGAAGAGCTGTCCGTCCCGCCTTCTGAGCTGGCGTTCATTGATATAACTGCCGGTGGCAATCAGCATCTCACGCGCTTCCTTGCCGAACTGCTCCCAGGTGGCAAGGTCGGGATGGATATAGCTGGACGACTGCCCCATCAGTTCTTCGCGCGGGCCGCCGATCATCTGGGCGAATTTCTCGTTGACCCACTCATGGCGCCGGTTCACCGACAGCACAATGCCCACCAGCGCGCTATTAAGAATGGCTTCGCGCTCCGAGGATGTCCGCAGCAGCTTGGCCTCCAGTTCCTTGCGCTGCGTGATGTTGATGATCACCCATACCGTGCCCTGCGAAAGGTCGCGTTCGGCAACGGACTTGCCCGACAGCGACACCCAGATCAAGGTGCCGTCAAACTGCCGGACCTGGATTTCGCCTTCGTAGTTTTCACCGCGGCTCACGCAGGCGGCCACTTCACCGCCCACCGTCAGGTACTGCTCACGCGACAGGTAAAACGGCTCCATTGAGGTCAATGGATTGCTGCCTGCACCGAATACCTTGAGCATGGCCTGGTTGGCCCAGCGAAAGCGGCCATCCGGTGTCAGGAAGGCAATGCCCACAATGGAATTTTCCAGGATCATTTCGCGCTCTTTCAGCAGGGTGCGAAAGTTTTCCTGGGAAACGCTCAAGGCCTCCACCATGGATTGCTCAGCCATGATGCGGGCCTGGGCCTGCTCTTTTTCCTGCCGGGTGACGTTGATGCGGTCCGCCAGCGCAAACGACAGCACCACCATTTCCAGCGCCGACCCGATCAACAGCGAATTGGCCGTGAGTACATTCGACGGCAGGACACCCGTGTTGTGCAACGCCAGCGTCACCACACCCACCAGCAGCAGGGCCCATGCCGCCAGGAAATACCGGGCCCCGGGATGCCCCATGCGCACGCTCAGCAAACCCACCGCGACCAGCGTGGTGACACTGAGAACCGCCAGCACGGTCACCATCCATGAAGACACCACATAAGGCATCGTAAAAGCGGCCAGCAGGGTCAGCAGCCAGCCACCCACCAGCGCCTTTATAAAGCGGTCCATGCGGGGCATCTTGAGTGCACTGGAAAGAAAGCTGCGTGCAAACAGAATGCCGAAAGAGGCGGTCGCCGCCATGCCCGCAGGGGGCGAAATGCTGTTCCACCAGGTAAGGCCCGGCCAGATGAATTGCGCGCCAAAACCTGTCAGCGCGGCCTGCGCGATGGCCATGCAGCCGACAAACGCCACATAGATCAGGTAGGCCCGGTCACGCACCGAAAAAAACAGCAGCAGGTTGTAGAAAAAGAGCCCGACCAGCAAACCAAAGTAGAGGCTGATCGTGGCGTACTCAGCCTGGTCGTGCCGCCACAGCGCTGCAGGCTGCCAGAGACGAACGGGCGCAGACACTGTGCCGTCCGACGTTACCCGAAGGTAGAGCGTATTGACGGCACCGGGCTTGAGACGCACCGGCATCACATGGTTGCGGTGCACCACGGCCCGATCGGCAAAAGGCAACAGGTCACCGCCCACCTGCCACACAAAGCCGCCCTTGCCGTCCGGTGAATACAGCTCCAGCCGGTCCAGCGGCGGATAGGCCAGCTCCAGCATCCAGTCTGCGGGTGTGCTGCGTTCGGTCTGCAGGTTCACGCGCAGCCAGATGGCCGAGCTGGTCAAACCAAAGTTGGTGGCCGAGCCGGTTTGCGGCACCGGCTGAAAGCGGGCCTGGGCATCCGGTTTCAAAAGGTCGGCCAGTGTCAGCTCGCCGCCGGCGTCTTCAAGGTAGGTAAACGACTGGGACAGTACATATCTGTCGTCGCCGCCGATGATGATCTCCCCTGCTCCGGTGCGCTCCTGCGCGGGCTCCTGCGGCTGCGACCAAACCAATGGCCCGGCACCCACCAGCAGCAGGGCAAGCACAACCCGAAACAGGTACCGGAAGCAAGAGGTCATGGGTTGGAGGCAAGAAGCGGGGACTTGCGCCTCTGCACCTGTCCCGGCGAGGCGGCAGAAGCCGGAACGGCGCCCGCTGCGTGCCGCTGGCCGTTGCAGACTTCATGGCTGATCGCCAGGTTTTCTGCATGGCTGTTGCCCCCTTCGCTCAGGGGCAGGATGTGCTCCAGGGTGGCGGCCTGGGGCGTAACGTGTTCGCCGCACACCCAGCACGGCACCACCCCGTGGAGCTGCCGCGCCACAGTTTTGTAGATCTTGTCCCGGGTATGCCCCAGCCTGCTCACGGCAGCGTTTTCCTCTGACCGCCGCTCGCGGGCAGCTGCCTTTGCGCAGCGCTCATTGCCGCGTCCCCTATTCGATCCTGGCCGGCCGCGCGTCGGCGGGTTGGGTGAAGGAGTCTTCCCACTGCGTCGCAAAACGGTCGTTCTTGTCGATGCGAATGCCGCCGGTGCCATCGGGGTTGAAACCGACATTGCGGGTAGCCGCCGCTCGCGGGGATTCGGGCTGGTTGTCCTTGTTGAGTTCCTTGAGCGCGGCGTCCTTGGCGGCCTTGACACGTTCCCGGGTGAAAGATTCCAGGTCGGCGTGGAAACTGCTGTCGCCGCCGCGGGTTTCCTGGTGCTCCTGCACCAGCTCCTCCGGAATTTCCCCCAGGAAGGCGGCACGCATGGCGCTGACCGTGGGAGGACGGCCGGCCTTGATGGAGGTGTAGGCAATGCCGCAATCCGACAGCAGTGTCTCCTTGAGCTGGCGGGTGGCCTTGCTCACATCACGTTTGCCGCGCAAATCCACGCAACCGACGACTTTGCCATCCAGGGTGCAGATGGTGAAAGTCGTGTAGACGCCATTGAGCAGCTCAAGCAGGCGTTCGGTTTTTTCCTTGTCTTTTTCCTTTTCCTTGTCTTTTTCCAGCGGAATGGTAAAGCGCAGCACCGGCAGCTTGACCATCACCGCGTGGTCGTGGAAAGTGCTTCGCAGCCATTTCCATACCTCGTATTCATCGTTGGTAACCACCCCGCGGGCACGCAGCGGCCATTTGTGGGGTATCCGCAGCTTCGCACTCGCGCTTTTGCGCAGCCAGGCGGCATACAGCAAAACACCTGCAAGCGCGCCCACGGCGACGCCCAGCAACGTCATCAGCCAGGAAATCAGGTTCAATATGC
>NZ_JBFUCA010000096.1:0-11035 GCF_056405475.1 Polaromonas sp. P1_G4 | reverse complement strand
CAACCAGGTGGTGGCGTCGTTGTAGTCGGCGATCCAGCCGTTGCGGGCGATCTGGTAGTCCTTGTCGGTGCGCTTCTTGATCAGCACCTTGAACTCCATCGCTTCGAGTTCGACGTCCAGGCCCAGCTTGGTCTTCCACTCGGAGGCCGCAAAGATGGCCATTTTCTTGTGGTAATCGCTGGTGTTGTAGGAGAACTTGAGCTTGGTGCCGGCCGGAAGATTCGCTTCCTTCAGCAGCTTCTTGGCTTCGGCGATGCGCTTGTCGGCGGGCCACTTGGCCCAGTCGTAAGAGGTGACGTCGGCACCCGAAGTGCCTTTGACGATCACGCCGTATGCCGGGGTCTGGCCGTCGGCCGTCACGCGCTGCGCGAGGATGTCGCGGTCCAGCGCCATCGACAGCGCCTTGCGCACACGGATGTCCTTGAGTGCCGGGTCCGCATTGTTGAGCGAGTAATAGCGCAGGCCCAGCATGTCGGTGTTGCGGATTTCCTTGGGATATTGCGCCTTGTACTTGTCGAAGGTGCCTGGCGGGAGCTGGTAAACCCAGTCGTTCTCGCCCGACTCATAAAGCTTCACATCGGCATTGCCGTCTTCGACCGAGAGGTAGGTGAGTTTGGTGAGCTGGACATTCTTCGCGTCCCAGTACGCCGGGTTCTTGACCAGGATGATCTTGCTGTTGACCTGCCAGTCTTTCAGCGAGAAGGCGCCGTTGTTCACCATGTTGGCGGGCCGGGTCCAGTCCTTGCCGAATTTCTCGATGGTGGCTTTATGCAGGGGAGCGAGCTGGGGATTGGAAACGACCTCGGGCAGGAAACCGACCGGGAAAGGTGTCCTGATTTCCAGGGTGTAAGGGTCCACGGCCTTGACACCCAACTCGGTGACGGGCTTCTTGCCTTCAATGATCTCTTTGGCATTGAGCAGGAAGACGCCGTAGGTGGAAGCGTATTTGGAGGCGGTCGCCGGATCGACGAAGCGGCGCATGCTGTAGATGAAGTCTTCGGCCGTCACCGGGTCGCCGTTGGACCATTTGGCGTTCTTGCGCAGCTTGAAGACCCAGGTCAGGGGGTCCATCTGCTTCCAGCTCTCTGCCACGGCGGGGACGATCTTGCCGTTTTGGTCGGCGGCAGCCAGGCCTTCAAACATGTCGCGGATCACGTTGTTGGCCGGAACACCCGTCGCCAGTGCCGCATCCAGGGTTTCAGGCTCGGAGCCATTGTTGCGGACCAGTTCCTGCGTCTCGTGCAGCTTCACGCCCGCGGGCACCGTGGCCGCCACCGCCAGGCCAGCCAAGGCCAGCAGCACGGCGCTTGTCAGCGCCTTCATCGTCCAGTTTGAGTTCATGCCTGTTGCACTCCCGAATAGAAAATTGGCGGGCTTGTGGCCCGCCATGGTTGATGGAACGGGGCCCCTCTCGTGAGAGGAGCCCCCGTTTGCCTGTCAGTCGGCGCGAATATACCGCCGCGCCAGGCGCAGCCCCGTAGGGAGTAACCCTTCAGCAATTACCGTGCCTTCACGAAGCCATGGGTGGCGCGGAAGTCAAGGGGATACATAGGGAACACTTGCTCACAACTGAACGAGCGAGGCGACAGCCACGGGGCATGGACAGGTACCGCGATTCAAGCCGTGCATCACGGCACGGCTGGAGTCAGTGCCTGGTTCAAGCCTTCACGCAATTCCGGCGGCGAAGCGGCGGCGCCTTCTGACGCCATGGCGAGTGTCAGCAGGATTGCTATTGTTTTGATAGCTGCTTGCGCCCACGATGATTGACTTGCAGGCACAAATCACCTGAATTTTGGGTACCGGAAGAAAACCGGCCGCCCTGCTCTTGTGAGAATTTAAATAAAAATAGCTACCAGCCCAATAACCATGGGCGCAAGCAGCTATCAATCTTGTAGCGCGGGCGTCTGGTCCCGCAGACGCCCTCAGGCGCCGCGCACCCGCTCAGCGGCTGAGCTGGGTGGACGCCTTCAGGCTCAAGGCTTCCTCAGGCGGCTCTTTCCAGCCGCCACCCAAGGTCTTGTACAGCGTGACCTGGCTTTGCAGCTGTGCCAGCCGGGTTTGCACCACCGCCTGGCGTGCGGCGAACAGCGAGCGCTGTGCATCGAGCTGGTCCAGATAGCTGGCCACACCGTTCTGGTAGCGCAGATCAGCCAGTTTGAAACGCGTCGCCTCGGCATTGGCCTGCGCCTGCTGGGCACGCAGCTGCTCGCCCAAGGTGTCGCGGCCCGCCAGCGCATCGGCCACTTCACGGAAAGCCGTCTGGATGGACTTTTCGTACTGGGCGATGGCAATGTCACGCCCGGCATTGGCCGAATCCAGCCCGGCACGGTTACGGCCCGCATCAAAAAGCGGAAGGATCAGTTGCGGCGCCAGCGTCCAGCCGTAGGATCCGCTCTTGAACAGGCCCGACAGGTGCGAGCTGGCGCTGCCGGCAGAAGCCGTGAGTGAGATACGCGGGAAAAAAGCCGCACGGGCCGCGCCGATGTCGGCGTTGGCAGACAGCAGCTGTTGCTCGGCCTGGCGGATGTCTGGGCGGCGTTCCAGCAAGTCAGACGGCAGCCCCGCGGGCACGTCCACCATCATGGGGGCGTCTGCCAGACCTTTGCCGGCAGGCAAGGCCACCGCCAGGTCACCGCTCAATGGCTGGCCGATCAGCAGGGTCAGTGCGTTCTGATCCAGCGCACGCTGGCGCACCAGTTGGGCCAGCGATGCGCGGGCCGCTTCGGTCAATGACTCGGCCTGGCGGAAGTCCAGCTCGGAAGCGACGCCGTTGTCAAAGCGCAGCTTGCTGAGCTTGAAGGACTCTTCCCGTGTAGCCAGTGTTTGCTGCGTGATGGCCAGCAGTTCTTCGTCGGCCAGCAGGCTGAGGTAGGTGTTGGCCACCGATGCAATCAGGCTGATCTGTGCCGTCTTGCGACCTTCTTCCGTTGCCAGGTACTGCGCCAACGCCGCCTCTTTCAGACTGGAGACCCGGCCGAAAAAGTCGAGCTCGTAGGATGGCATCAGCAAACCGCCGGTATAAGTGCTGGTGATGCTGCCGTTACCGTTGGCATTGGGCTGGCGCGAACCGGTGATGCCGGCATTGATCGTGGGAAACTGGTCGGCACGCTGGATCCGGTACTGGGCCCTGGCTTGCTCAATATTGAGCACGGCGATGCGCAGGTCGCGGTTGTTGCGCAGCGCGGCCTCAATCAGCTGCCGCAATTTAGGGTCGCTGAAAAAAGCCTGCCACTCGATGTCGGCTGCCGCGACGGCCGGTGCGGTAGTAGCAGACTGCGCTTGCGCGGAACCGGTGGTGAAACCGGAAACAGCCGGCCACTGGTCTGCGATGGGGGCTGCCGGGCGCTCGTACTTCGGAATCATCGAGCAGCCGGCCAGGAGTGCCGCAGCACCAACCGCCAAAAGCTGCGGGAACCTGGGTTTCATGCTGGATTTACTCATGGGCTTTACCTTCACTTCCTTCTTCTCCGGTGATGCCTGCCGCCTTGGCATGCTCCGAATACATCCTGTTTTGCCGCTCGCTGCCCTTGAAGAGGCCGCGCACGACCACAAAGAACACCGGAACGAAAATCACCGCCAGGATCGTGCCGGTGATCATGCCGCCGATCACGCCGGTACCGATGGCACGCTGGCTTGCGGAGCCGGCGCCCGAAGCCAGTACCAGCGGCAGCACGCCCAGACCGAAGGCCAGCGACGTCATGACGATGGGTCGGAACCGCAGGTGCGCGGCAGCCAGCGCCGACTCGATGACACCTTTGCCCTGCGCCTGCAAGTCCTTGGCAAACTCGATGATCAGAATCGCGTTCTTCGCCGACAGGCCGATGATGGTGATCAGCCCCACCTGGAAGTACACGTCATTCGAATAACTACGCAGCAGCGTTGCCAGCAACACACCGATCACGCCTAACGGCACCACCAGGATCACCGCGAGCGGAATGCTCCAGCTTTCGTACAGGGCCGCAAGGCACAGGAACACCGCGAGGATGGCGAAACCATAGAGCAACATGGCTTGCGAGCCCGCAAGTTTTTCCTCACGCGACTGGCCCGTCCATTCGAAACCGAAGCCCTGCGGCAGTTGCGCTGCGAGTTTTTCCATCTCGGCCATTGCTGCGCCCGAGCTGTAGCCTGGCGCGGCGCTGCCGCTGATACGCACGGCCGGGTAGCCGTTGTAACGCACTGTTTGCATCGCACCCTTGATCCACCGCGTGCTGGCAAACGACGACAACGGAACCGGCAGGCCGCGGCTGTTGATGGCGTTGAGCCGGAGCAGGTCGTCGGGCTGCATGCGCGAAGGCGCGTCGGCCTGTACCACCACACGCTGCAGGCGCCCCTGGTTGGGGAAGTCGTTCACATAGCTGGATCCCAGCGAGGTCGACAGGACCGCGTTGATCGCGTCAAACGGCACGCCCAGCGCATTGGCTTTGTCACGGTCTATGTCCAGCTGCAGCTGCGGCGCATCTTCCAGGCCGTCGGGCCGTACCTGTGTGAGCACCGGACTCTTGGCAACCATGCCCAAAAGCTGGTTGCGTGCGTTGATAAGCGCATCATGGCCCGCACCTCCGCGGTCCTGCAGGCGGAAGCTGAAGCCCGAGGCCGTTCCCAGTTCGGGAATGGGTGGGGGGCTGAGCGGAAAGATGAAGGCATCACGCACACCCATGAGGGCGCCGAAAGCCCGTCCTGCTATCGCTGAGGCCGAATGCGCTTCGCCGTCGCGCTCGTTCCAGTCCTTGAGCGTCACGAACGCCAGCGCGGCATTCTGGCCCTGGCCGGAAAAGCTGAAGCCAAGCACGCCGACCATGCTTTCGACTTCCGGCTGCTTGAGCATGAAACCCTCGACTTTCTCCATCACCGAAAGCGTGCGCTCGTAAGTTGCGCCCGGCGGCAACTGCACGTTCACCAGCAGGTTGCCCTGGTCTTCATTGGGCAGGAAGGATGTGGGCAAACGCAGGTATACCACCGCCACAGCGGCAATGATGGCCACATAGATCACCAGGTAACGTGCGGCGCGTTTGAGAATACGCGCGACCATGCTTTCATAGCTTTTTGCGGTGCGCGAGAACCCCCGGTTGAACCAGCCGAAAAAACCCTTTTTCTCGTGATGGTGCCCAGCCTCAACCGGCTTGAGCAGCGTGGCGCAAAGTGCCGGCGTGAGGGACAGGGCCAGGAAGGCGGAAAAGCCGATGGACGAAACCATCACGGCGGAGAACTGGCGGTAGATGTTGCCGGTCGAGCCCGCGAAAAATGCCAAAGGCACAAACACGGAAATCAGCACCACGGTGACGCCAATGATGGCGCCCGAAATCTGGCCCATCGCCTTGCGGGTGGCCTCCAGCGGCGGCAGGCCCTCTTCGGTCATGATGCGTTCGACGTTTTCGACGACCACGATCGCATCATCGACGACGATACCGATCACCAGCACCATGCCGAACATGGTGAGCACGTTGATCGAGAAACCGAGCGCCAGCAAGGTGGCGAAAGTGCCCAGCAATGCAATCGGCACCACGATGGTCGGGATGATGGTGTAGCGCCAGTTCTGCAGGAACAGGAACATCACGAGGAACACCAGGGCCACCGCCTCAAACAGCGTTTCCGCGACCTGGGAAATCGAAATCTTGACGAAGCGCGAGCTGTCGTAGGGGATGCTCCACTTCATGCCTTGCGGAAAATAGCGCTCGAGTTCGGTCATCTTGGTTCGAACGGCCTTGGCAGCGGCAAGCGCGTTGCCGCTGGGTGCCAGCTGAACACCGATACCGATCGCCGTCTTGCCGTTCAGGCGAGCCGACGTGGCATACGTTTGGCCACCCAGTTCAATGCGGGCCACGTCTTTAAGGCGCACCGACGAACCGTCGGTGTTGGCGCGAAGGACAATGTTGCCGAACTGCTCGACATTGGCAAGCTGGCCGGTGACTACCACGGTGGCAGCAATGCCTTGTCCCGCTACATTGGGACGGTCGCCGATGCTGCCGGCCGACACCTGGGCATTTTGCGCGCGGATGGCGTTGTTAACGTCATTTGCCGACAGGCTGAAACCCGTGAGCTTGGCCGGGTCCAGCCAGATGCGCATGGCGCGCTCACTGCCGAAGAGCTGGGCCTGGCCGATTCCTTTGACACGCTGGATCTCGGGCACGATGTTGCGCGAAGCGTAATCACCGAGCGCGACGGGGTCGTGCGCGGGATTGTCGGACGACAGCATGATGAACAGCAGGAAGTTGGAGCGTGATTTGTCGACGCGAACGCCTTGCTGCGTGACGGCGGCGGGCAGCCGCGGCGAGGCGCGCGACAGGCGGTTCTGCACATCCACCTGCGCGAGATCGGGGTTGGTGCCGGGCTCGAAGCTCAGCGTGATGCTGCCGGAGCCGTCGGCCTGCGCCACCGACTCCATGTAGATCAGGCCGGGTGAACCGTTCATTTCGCGCTCGATCACCGACAACACGCTGTCTTCGAGCGTCTGGGCAGAGGCGCCGGGATAGGCGGTGTTGACGACAATCGAAGGCGGCGCGACGGGCGGGTACTGGGCAATCGGCAGCTGCGTGATAGCCACGCCGCCGACCACCAGGATGAACAGTGCGATCACCCAGGCAAAGATCGGCCGATCAATAAAAAACTTGGCCATGTAGTTGGCTCCTTACTTCGCTGCTGCAGAAGCAGCGGAGGCCGCAGGCGCAGCAGCTTGCGCACCGGAGGCGGCGGATACGGGGGCGGAAGCCGCATCGGCCGGCTTCGCACCGGCCGGTTGCCATGGCACGGGCTTCACGGGTGCACCTGGCTGCAGTTTCTGGAATCCATCCACCATGACTTTTTCGCCGGTCTTCAGACCGTCGAGCACCACCCACTGGTTGCCCTTGGCGGAGCCAATCTTGATGGGGCGCGGGCTGACTTTTCCATCGTCACCCACCACCATGACAGTGTCGCCCTGCGCGGTGCGCGTGACAGCTTGCTGGGGCAAGGTGATGGCATTGCTGGCCTGCGCCTGCTCCAGGCGTACGCGCACATAAAGGCCGGGAAGCAGCTGGCCACCGGGATTGGGCACCTCTGCCCTCAGGGTCACCTGCCCCGTCGTGGAGTCGACCGTCAGGTCGGAAAACAGCAGGCGGCCGGGGCGGGCGTATTCAGTGCCATCTTCGAGCACGATGCGCACGCTGGCCGCTTCGGCACCGGTGGCACGTTTGAACTGGCCACTTTCCATGGCGGCACGCAGCTTCATGATTTCAGGAGCGGATTGCGTGAAGTTCACATACATGGGGTTGATTTGCTGGACCACAGCCAGCTGGGTGGCCTCGCCCTGACCAACCAGGGCGCCTTCGGTGACCAATGCGCGGCCAATGCGGCCCGAGATCGGGGCTGTCACTGCCGCGTAGCCCAGATTGATGCTGGCTGTCTGCACATTCGCCTTGCCCACGGCAACGTCGGCCTCCGCCTGCTTTTGCGCCGCGACAGCGTTGGCATATTCCTGCTTGCTGATGGCGTTAGCTTCTACCAGCGGCTTGTAACGCTCGGCCAATGCGGCGGCCTGCGCCAGGTTGGCCTCGGCGCGCGCCTGGCCCGCTTTCGCGCTGGCGGCGGCGGCGGCATACGGTGCGGGATCAATCGTGAACAGCGCCTGCCCTTCTTTCACGTCGCTGCCTTCACGGAACAGCCGTTTTTGCAGGATACCGGCCGCACGGGCCCTGACCTGTGCCACACGCGAAGCCTCAAGGCGGCCGGGCAGCTCGGTCACCAAACCGACGTCACCCTGGGTAACTGTCACCACACCCACTTCCGCAGGAGGCGGTGCCCCGCCGGGAGCACCGGCACCCTTGCCGCATCCGGCCAGGAACAATGTGAGTGCAGCAATCAGGACGAGAGGCTGGTATGGCGCAAACGGGGAGAATAAAGGCGAATGGACAATGCGAGACTTGGGCATGCTGATCCTCAAAATTTGGGAAAAAAGCGGAAAACGGAATATGTGAGCGGCATTTGATGCAAGTCATCGTTTTGCCGAAAACAAAAAGAATAAGGGTTTTTACGAGTGATATAGTTTACATACATTTGTGAATGTATACGACAACCCGTTAAATTGACTTGCAGGAGACATGGATTGGCCCGTCGGACAAAAGAAGAAGCCATGGCGACCCGGCACAAGCTGCTGGATGCTGCGGAACACCTGTTTCAGGCGCAAGGTGTCTCACGCACAAGCCTGCAGGACATTGCACGCCGCGCAGGCGCTACACGCGGTGCTGTCTACTGGCATTTCAAGGACAAGGCAGACCTGTTCAACGCCATGATGGAACGGGTCACCCTGCCCATGGAAAACGCGTTCAACCAGGAAATTGACCCGCAGCAACATCCGGGCGAGGACCTCCTCAATCCGATGGACAGGATACGACGTTCCACTGCCAACGCGCTGCGACAAATTGTGACTGACGCGCAAACGCGGCGCGTGTTTGAAGTGGCGACCCAGAAGGTCGAATATGTGGAAGAACTCCAGGCGGTTCGCCTGCGTCACCTGGCAGTGCGCGGTGGTTTTTTATCCGGCATCCAGCAAAGCATGGAGGCGGCAACTGCACAGATGCGCCTCCAGTTACCTGCGCCGGCTTCAGCGGCGGCGCAGGGGCTACATGCGCTGATCGATGGCCTGATACAGAACTGGCTGCTGGATCCGGGGGCTTTTGACCTGTTGGAGGTCGGCCAGCATGCGATTGATGTTTACCTGAGGGGACTCGGCTTTCCTGGCTCACCTGCAGCTTCAGGCTCGCCCAAGCCGGCTTAGTGCAAATGCCGGGGCTTGCGGCCACCGCCGCCATGGCCCGAACCGCCCGGCGGTCCGCCCAGGCCGCGCGGCGGTTTACCGAGTTGCATCGAGTTCACCAGTGCATCAAAGCGCTGCTCGAACAGCTTGTCGACAGCCGCAACGACCTCACCGAGCTCTGATCCGTCAAAGTGGCGCTCCATCAGGCCGATCATGTCCTGGACCAGGAGATCGCGCTGCACCTGCATGATGGCTGCCGGCGTGGGGCCCACAAAATACATCGCGAAATCATCACGGGCCTCCTCATCGTCGGCACCTTCATCTTCGTCAAAGTCGGAGTCATAGAAGGTCACTTCGATGGGAGCGCCCGCTTCCGCGAGGTCGTTCAGGCCCATGCACATTTCGTCAAGCGCCTGGCGAAAATCTTCGTCACCAGGGACTGTCCAGCACATTTGCAGCAAATGTTTTTGCGCGTCGAACCGGATGCCCGGCTCTTCCTCATAAGCGCTGGCAGCACCGGCCGCCAGGGACTTGGAGCCGGTGTACTTCCACAGCGGCTTGAGGGCCTCCTGCAGCTGTTCAAAATTAACGTCCGCGCGCAATGGCACTTCGCCGTGGACGTGGATCTCAAAAGGTGTGTTGTAGCGGGACATGATGGAATTTATCTTACCCAGTTTTCAAAAGCGCGCCCGGCGCGTGGGTGAGCCGCCCAATCGTGGTGCCTGAGACCGGAATCGAACCGGTACGCCCGTTATTCACGAAGCGGCGGATTTTAAGTCCGCTGTGTCTACCTATTTCACCACTCAGGCTCAAACGCCGTATTCAAACGTCCGGCAGCGTATTGTCAAACAAAAAAGCCCCATAACTGGGGCTGGTTGCAGGGAGCTGTGATGGAGGCGCGGGCCGGAGTCGAACCGACCTACTCGGATTTGCAATCCGGTACATAACCGCTTTGTTACCGCGCCGTATTCTGTCTGCCTGATAAAGCCCTACGGCTTTACCCAATAATCCAACGAAACCCCCAATGAAAAAGGACAGCATTTTTAAAGTGCTGCCCTTTGAATTGGAGCGGGAGAAGAGTCTCGAACTCTCGACCTCAACCTTGGCAAGGTTGCGCTCTACCAACTGAGCTACTCCCGCGATTACAGCCTCAAATTATAGCGTAGTTTTTTGGGCTTTTCCAAAAGCCGCAAAAAACTTTGCGAAAGGCCTCATTAATGCTTCACCGTACCGGCTGCTTCCGCAGGCGGAACCACAGCAGCCGGCGCAACAACAGCGGCTTCCTCGTCGGTCAGCGGAACAGGCTGGCGCTCGAGCGCAACCTGCAACACCTGGTCGATCCATTTCACCGGCACGATCTCCAGGCCGCTCTTGACGTTGTCTGGAATCTCCTGCAGGTCCTTGGCATTTTCCTCGGGGATCAGCACGGTCTTGATGCCGCCCCTCAAGGCAGCGAGCAGTTTTTCCTTCAGCCCGCCGATGGCCGTGACCTCGCCGCGCAACGTGATCTCGCCCGTCATGGCCACATCACCGCGCACAGGGATACCCGTCATCGCTGAAACAAAAGCGGTGGTCATCGCGGCACCCGCGCTTGGGCCGTCCTTCGGTGTTGCCCCGTCCGGTACGTGGATATGGATATCGCGCTTTTCAAACATCTCGTCCTTGATGCCGAGAACCTTGGAACGGCTGCGCACCACCGTGCGTGCGGCCTCAACGGATTCCTTCATGACATCGCCCAGCGATCCCGTACGTGTGATCACGCCCTTGCCGGGCATCATGGCAGCCTCAATCGTCAGCAAGTCGCCGCCGACTTCCGTCCACGCCAGCCCCACCACCTGGCCGACCTGGTTTTGTTGTTCGGCACGACCATAGTTGAACTTGCGCACGCCCAGAAAATCGTTGAGGTTATCGGGTGTCACGACGACCTTGGGTGTCATCTTCTTGAGCTGGATACCCTTGACCACCTTGCGGCAGATCTTGGAGAGTTCGCGCTCAAGCGAGCGCACGCCGGCTTCACGTGTGTAGTAACGCACGATGTCACGCACCGCCTGCTCCTGCACTTCAAGCTCTTCTTCCTTCACGCCGTTGTTCTTGACCTGCTTGGGCAACAGATAGCGCATTGCGATGCTGGTCTTTTCGTCTTCGGTGTAACCGGAAAGGCGAATCACCTCCATGCGGTCCAGCAAGGCTGGCGGAATGTTCATCGAGTTCGAGGTGGCCACGAACATCACGTCGCTCAGGTCGAAGTCCACCTCGACATAGTGGTCACCGAAGGTGTGATTCTGCTCAGGGTCGAGCACCTCCAGC
>NZ_JBFUCA010000095.1:0-11132 GCF_056405475.1 Polaromonas sp. P1_G4 | reverse complement strand
CTGTCTTGAGCGTTTTTTTCGCAAACGACGTCACTTCCACGACAGCGCCTTTGGATAACCGAACTCAAGGAAAAACATGAAAGCAGTCATTCTTGCCGGCGGTCTGGGAACGCGCATTTCCGAGGAAACATCTTCGCGGCCGAAACCCATGATCGAGATCGGCGGCAAACCCATCCTCTGGCACATCCTGAAGATTTATTCCGCCCATGGCGTGAACGATTTCGTGATTTGCTGCGGCTACAAGGGCTACATGATCAAGGAGTACTTCGCGAATTACTTCCTGCACATGTCCGACGTGACATTTGACATGAGCAAGAACAGCATGGAAGTGCATCAGCGCAGCGCTGAACCCTGGCGCGTTACCCTGATCGACACCGGCGAAGACACCATGACCGGTGGTCGGCTCGGCCGGGTCGCATCGTATGTCAAGGACGAAGAAGCCTTCTGCTTCACCTACGGCGACGGTGTCGGCGATGTCGACATTACCGCGCTGCTCGCGTTTCATAAGGCGCAAGGCGTCAAGGCGACCCTGACCGCAACCTTGCCGCCAGGACGGTTCGGCGCGCTTGACTTCGAGGGCGACAAGGTGCGCAGCTTCAAGGAAAAGCCCAAGGGCGACGGTGGCATGATTAACGGCGGCTTTTTTGTGCTGTCGCCAGCCGTTCTCGACTACCTCGACGGCGACAATTGCACCTGGGAGCGGCAGCCGCTCGAGTCGCTTGCTGACGAAGGGCAACTCGCAGCGTTCCAGCATGGCGGCTTCTGGCAGCCAATGGACACTCTTCGAGACAAGAATTACCTTGAGGAACTCTGGGCCTCRGGCAAGGCTCCCTGGAAGGTGTGGAAATGACGCCCGAATTCTGGCGCGGCAAGCGTGTCTTTCTGACCGGTCATACCGGCTTCAAGGGGAGCTGGCTGTCCTTGTGGCTACAGCGCCTGGGCGCCGAAGTCACTGGCTATTCACTGGCGCCGCCGACCGAGCCAAGCCTGTTTGATGCGGCTCGCGTTGCCGACGGCATGACATCGTTGCACGGTGACGTGCGCGACCTCGTCGCGCTACGCGAGGCAATGCGTCTGGCCGCCCCGCAGATCGTGATCCACATGGCGGCACAGTCGCTGGTGCGTCACTCGTACGTTGAACCCGTCGAAACCTACGCGGTCAATGTGATGGGAACCGTGAACCTGCTTGAAGCCGTGCGCCACACGCCTGGCGTCAAGGCCGTCGTCAACATAACGACCGACAAATGCTACGAGAACAGGGAATGGCTCTGGGGCTACCGTGAGAACGAGCCGATGGGTGGGCATGACCCCTATAGCAACAGCAAGGGTTGCGCTGAACTTGTCAGCGCGTCCTATCGGGCATCGTTCTTCAGCGCTCAGACCCATGCCCAGCATGGCGTTGCGCTGGCCACAGCGCGCGCCGGCAATGTCATTGGCGGCGGTGACTGGGCCAAGGATCGCCTGATTCCCGACATTCTTGCTGCGTTCGAACAGGGCCGGGTCGTCGATATCCGCAACCCGAACGCCATACGTCCCTGGCAGCACGTGCTTGAACCGCTGCGCGGCTACCTGACGCTCGCCGAACGTCTTTACGACAACGGTCCCGCCTGCGCCGAGGCCTGGAATTTTGGCCCGAAAGATGAAGACGCGCGGCCGGTCGGCGTGATCGTAAGCTGCATGGCCGAACTCTGGGGCGGCAACGCACGTTGGAAGATTGATGCAACCGAGCAGCCTCACGAAGCCAATTACCTCAAGCTCGACATTTCCAAAGCAGTCGGTCGGCTGAGCTGGCGTCCATTGCTCAATCTCGAGACGGCCCTGAACATGATTGTCGTCTGGGCCCGGCGGCGCGGTGAAGGCGCGGACATCCGCGAAACCACTCTGGCGCAAATCGACCATTATCAAACAATGATCCGGCACTGATCGAACGATGCGAAATCTCAAAACCAACATGCGATGTCAGGAAGCGAAAATCCGATGATTTTTATCCTGGGAGYCCGGGGTCGCCTTGGCCACGCTATACACGCCTCGCAAGACCCGGCCCGCGTCGAAGCGCCCGATCATTCCATTTACTCGGAGTGGTGGCGCGACGACGGCGCTGACGAGGTCGCGCGCTTTTTCGAAAGCCGGCACGCCGCCGAAGACAGCGTGGTCTACGTTGCCACAGGCATCATTGATCCTGGTCGCCCACATGACGAGCACGAACGCATCAATTTTTCACTGGCGAAAAATGTGGTTCAGGGTGCAACACGAACCGGGGCGCGAGTCATTACCTTCGGTACGGTCATGGAAAAAGTGGTCGACGACAAAGGGCTTAATCCCTACTATTGGAGTAAAACGAAACTAGGTCGTTTTGTCGAGGAATTTTGCGCGACGAGCCGGCTCGGCTTGCACATACGCCTGCATACCTTGTTTGGGGGGCGGGCGCCGGACCCCTTCATGTTTCTCGGTCAAATCCTGCAGGCTATCGACAGGAACGCCGAATTCAGGATGACGCCCGGCATGCAGTTACGGGAGTACCATCATATTGATGACGAAGTTGCGGCAATCTTCCGGCTCGCAGATTCGCACGCCAGCGGCTCGGTCGAGCTAAGCCATGGCATGCCGGTCATGCTGAAAAACCTGGCCACCTACATTTTTGAGGCGCAAGATCGTCTCGATCTGCTGAAAATCGGCGCCTTGCCCGGACCAGTCAACGACAACTATGAATTTTTGTTCGAGCGTACGCCGGCGCTGGACGGCCTGAATTTCCGCGACACGCTACCAGCGGTTGCAGATTACCTCGCGCAAGTCAAAGAAAGTGCTCGCTGACGTCGGCTCGATTGACCCGCGAACGTTGATCAGCCCCGCTTTATACAACATCAGAATCGGCAGATTTCAAGTTATGCAAAACGCCAAAACCCAAGCTCTTCGCGAGCAAATCTCTGCGCTGGTAGAACAGTACGCCGCAGTCGCATTGGCTCCCGAACCCTTCTTGCCCGGTGTGAGCGTGGTGCCGCCGTCCGGCAAACTACTCGATGCCGCTGAACTCAAGAACATGGTTGAGGCGTCTCTCGACGGCTGGCTCACGACCGGACGCTTCAACGCCGCATTTGAGAAAAAACTCGCTGCATTCATTGGCGTCAAGCACCTCATCACAGTCAACTCGGGCTCGTCGGCGAACCTCGTGGCATTCAGCACCTTGACCTCGCCGAAGCTCGGCGAGCGTGCGATCAAGCGTGGCGATGAAGTCATTGGCGTGGCCGCGGGTTTTCCGACTACCGTCAACCCCATCATCCAGTTCGGCGCGGTGCCTGTGTTTGTTGATGTTGACCGCCTCACACACAACATTGATGCGAGCAAGATAGAGGCCGCTATCGGTCCCAAGACCAAGGCCATCATGCTGGCGCATTCGCTTGGTAACGCCTTCAACCTCGACGCTGTGACCRCACTATGCAAGAAGTACAAGCTCTGGCTGGTAGAAGACTGCTGCGATGCACTCGGTACCACCTACCGGGGCCAGATGGTAGGCACCTTCGGCGACATTGCCACGTTGAGCTTTTATCCGGCCCACCACATCACAATGGGCGAAGGCGGCGCGGTCTTCACCAACAATGACGAACTCAAAGTCATCGCCGAAAGCTTCCGCGATTGGGGCCGCGACTGCTATTGCCCGCCCGGCAAGGACAACACCTGCGGTAAACGTTTCTGCTGGAAGCTCGGTGAACTGCCCGAAGGTTACGACCATAAATACACCTACAGCCACCTCGGCTACAACCTCAAGATCACCGATATGCAGGCGGCCTGCGGTTTGGCGCAACTCGACAAGGCTCCGCAGTTCATCCAGGCGCGCAAGGACAACTTCGCGTTTCTCAAGGAGCGCCTGAAGGCCTGCGAGGAATTCGTCAACCTGCCCGAGCCGACTGAGCACTCTGATCCGTCATGGTTTGGCTTCCCGATCACGCTGAAAGAAAATTGCCCGGTCACCCGGCTCGATCTGCTGACCTACCTCGACCAGAACAAGGTCGGCACGCGGCTGCTGTTCGCCGGCAACCTGACGCGCCAGCCCTACATGAGCGACTGCAACTACCGCATCAGCGGTGATCTGACCAACACCGACAACGTGATGAACAACACATTCTGGATCGGCGTACAGCCCTCGCTGACGCCGGCGATGCTTGAATTCGCCGCACGCAAGATTGAGACCTATCTCGGCGTGAATTTCTAAAAACCATCATGCAAGCTGCCTTCCCTGCCGATGATCTGGATCTGGTGTTGTCTCTGACACCGGAGTTCTGGTCACGCTTTGGCGGGGCCAGGCTGTTCATGACAGGTGGCACCGGTTTCATCGGCAGCTGGCTGCTGCAGTCGCTGCAGCGGGCGAACGACACGCTCGGCAGCCGTCTTGAACTCATTGTGCTGAGCCGAGATCCCGAACGTGCACAGAAAGAGTCACCGCACATGTTCAATCGCCGCGACACCCGGCTGGTCGCGGGGGATATGCTCGACTTCACCGTGCCGGCCGGCAAGCTTGACCTGATGGTTCACGCAGCCGCTGATGTCGGCGATCCGCACCGGGCGGCCGACCCGCTGGCGGTATTTGATTCGATCGTGCAGGGAACGCGGCGCGCGMTCGACCTCGCCGACGCAAGCGGTGCATCGCGCTTTTTGTTGACGTCCAGCGGCGCGATTTATGGTGCCCAACCTGCTTCAATCGAACGAATGCCGGAGACCTATGCATGCGCGCCCGATCTGCTGCAACCGGCTGCTGCGTACGGCAACGGTAAACGCGCGGCCGAATGGCTCGCATGCACCTATGCCGCGCAGTTCGGGCTTGGTGCCTGCATCGCACGCATTTATGCGCTGATCGGCCCAGGCCTGCCGCTGAACGGGCCATTCGCAGCCGGGAATTTCATCCGCGACGCGCTCGCTGGACGGCCCATTGAAGTCAGGGGTGACGGCCGGCCTCTGCGATCATTTTTGTACATGGCGGACCTCTGCGTCTGGCTATTACGCATTCTCGGCACCGGCAAGCCGGGCCAAGCCTATAACGTGGGCTCGGAAAGCGCGGTAAGTATCGCCGAGCTCGCGCAGCATATCGTTCGAGCCTCGGGGGCCGGGCTTGAAGTGAAGATCGAAGCATTGCCTAYCGCCGAACCTGCGCCACGCTACCTGCCCGACACGCGCAAGGCGCGGGAGGAACTCGGCCTTGCGGAATTCACGGGGATCGAGGCCGCGCTGCTCAAAACATTCAACTGGAGTCGTTCATCGATCACATCATGAACAAATTCAACGCCACTCGCATCCGAAGAACTGTCCTGGATATGGCCTATTCCGGCGCGACCGTGCATATCGGCTGCGCATTTTCGATCGTCGAACTGCTCGCCGTGCTTTACCGGAGTCATCTCAGGTTCGATCCTGCGAATCCCGAATCACCCGATCGGGACTACATGGTGCTCAGCAAAGGCCACGGCGTGATGGCGCAGTACGCCTGCCTGCACGAAATCGGATGGCTTGACGACGGCGACATCAGCCAATACTTCAAGGACGGCAGCCGGCTCAAGGGGTTGGCCGATGCCCATATTCCCGGCGTCGAAGCAACGGCCGGCTCTTTGGGGCACGGGCTTTCGGTAGCAACAGGCCTGGCCATGGGTGCAAAGCTCAGCCAGACAGATCAGATCTGCTATGCGCTGGTCGGGGATGGTGAACTCAACGAAGGCGCGATCTGGGAGGCAGCGCTGTTCGCCACGCATTTCAAGCTCGACAACCTCGTCGTGATCGTCGACAAAAACGGCTTCCAGGCAATGGGCACCACCGACGAGGTCATTGCACTCGGCAACATCGAGGAGAAATTCCGCGCCTTCGGTTTCGACGCAGTCACCATTGACGGCCATGATGAAGCCGCTATTGACGCGGCCTACCGCGACGCGCGCGCCGGCCGCAACGGAAAGCCGAAAGCAATCGTCGCGACCAGCATCAAGGGCAAGGGCGTCTCGTTCATGGAGCACAACAACGTCTGGCACTACACACGGCTGACCGCCGAGACCCACGCGGCCGCGATCGCCGAGCTCGGAGGCACAGCATGAGAAACGCATTCTCCGACGCGCTGGTCGCTGCCGCGCTGGCCGACCCTAAAGTGCTGCTTCTCACGGGCGACCATGGCTATGCCCTGTTCGACGCTTTTCGCAAGGCCAGGCCGAACCAATACATCAATTGCGGCATTGCTGAGCAAAATATGGTGGGGGTGGCGGCGGGTCTGGCTAAAGCCGGTTTCAAACCCATCGTTTATGGCCTCGCGGCATTTGTACCGATGCGTGTGCTTGAGCAGATCAAGATCGACGTCTGCTACGAAAACCTGCCTGTGATCCTGATAGGTGACGGCGCCGGGCTCGTTTACAGCCATCTCGGCAGCAGCCACCAGTGCACCGAGGACATCGCCTGCACGCGCGCGGTACCGGCATTGACCGTGTTGTCTCCAGCTGACCGCTTTGAAATGACCGCGACCATGCAGCTTGCACTGCGGCTCGAATCACCGGTCTATATGCGCGTCGGCAAAAGTGATCGCGGTGACGTGCACGACGGTCCAGTCAAACTGCAAGCTGGCGGCATGCTACCGGTGAGTCCGAGAGGGAAGCGCATCGCCCTGCTCGCAACCGGATCCATGGTGAAGACCGCACTCGAACTCATCAAGCAGGGCCTCGACGCAGAAGCCTGGAGCGTGCCGTCGATCAAACCGCTGGATCGCGAGTGCCTGCATTCGATTATCGACCGGGTCGACGCCATCGTGACCTTGGAGGAACATTCGGTCATGGGCGGACTAGGTGCCTGCATCACCGAAGAAGTTACCGCCTACCGGCCGCTGCCGGTCTGCCGCATTGGCATCAAGGACCGCTTCTCGTCGCTCTGCGGCACCTGGGATTACCTGCTGCATGAGCATGGGCTCGACCTTCCGAGCGTGCGACAAAGCGTCGAGGCCTTTCTCGCTGGCAAGCCGTCCAAACACTGAGTTATGACCTTGAAGCAGGAACTCCCACAACTGTTGCGTCGGCTCTGGCTGCATTTGAGCCTGCGGCGTCGGCGCCAGTTCGCGGGTTTGCTGGCCCTGACGCTGGTCAGTGCGTTCGCCGAGGTGATGAGTTTGGGCGCCGTACTGCCTTTTCTCGCGGTCCTGACCGCACCGGAGCGGCTGTTCGCCTACCCACTCGTCACCCAGGTCGCACAGGCATGGGGTATCGCTTCAGCACAAGGATTAATCCTGCCGCTGACGATTATTTTTGCGGCAGCAGCGCTTCTGGCCGGGGCCTTGCGCATGTTGCTACTCTGGGCTGGCATGCGCCTGGGCCTGACCAGCGGTTCCGATCTCAGCACCGAACTCTATCGGCGCACCCTCTACCAGCCCTATCAGGTACATGTCTCGCGCAACAGCAGTGAGGTCATCGCCGGCATCACGCAAAAGGTCAACAGCATAGCTTTCGGGGTGCTGCAACCGGTACTTGTGCTGCTGAGCTCGGTCGTCCTGCTCGCGTCCGTTGTTGCCGTTCTTGTCGTCATCGACCCATTTGCCGCAACCGTCGCCGCGCTGGGCTTTGGCGCCAGCTACACCATCATTGCCGCCATAACCAGGCGCCGGCTCCGGCAAAACAGCGAGCTGGTGGCACGCGAGCAGACGCAGGTCGTCAAGGCGCTGCAAGAAGGCCTCGGTGGCATCCGCGATGTGCTGTTAGACAATGCGCAACCGCTGTATTGCGAGATCTACCGCAAGGCCGATCATCCGCTGCGCCGCGCCCAAAGCGACAGCCAATTCATCAATATCAGCCCGCGCTACGCGATGGAAGCGGTTGGCATGGTGCTGATCGCGGCGCTGGCTTATGCACTCAGTCAGCAAAACGGCGGCGTTGCGGGCGCATTACCGGTGCTCGGCGCACTCGCACTCGGCGCGCAGCGCCTGCTCCCGGCCTTGCAACAAAGTTTCGGGGCCTGGGCCACGATCGTGAGCTGTCAGGCCTCGCTCGCCGAAACGCTGGCGCTGCTCGACCAGCCGCTCCCACCCGAAGCATTCCAGCCACCGGCTGCACCGCTGGATTTCAAAAACCATATTCATTTTGACCAGGTGCGCTTTCGCTATTCGGACACAACGCCGTGGGTGCTTGATGGTCTCGATCTGACAATCACTAAGGGAACTCGCGTCGGTTTTGTCGGTAGCACGGGTAGCGGGAAAAGTACAACACTCGACCTCATGATGGGCTTGTTGCTTCCAACCGAGGGACAACTGCTGGTGGATGGCAAACCGGTCAGTGGCGACCATCTGCGTGCCTGGCAGCGCACCATCGCCCATGTACCGCAGAGCATCTATCTGGCCGACACCAGTCTCGCTGAAAACATCGCCTTTGGCGTGCCAAGGCAGTTGATCGATATGTCGCGTGTACGCGAAGCCGCGCAACAGGCACAGATTGCCGAATTTATCGAAAGCCGTACCGGCGGCTACAACGCGCATGTCGGTGAACGCGGCATCCAGTTATCAGGCGGTCAACGCCAGCGCATCGGCATCGCGCGAGCCCTCTACAAAAAGGCCAGCGTGCTGATATTCGACGAAGCGACAAGTGCCCTCGACAACGCGACCGAGCAATCGGTCATGACTGCGATTGACGGGCTGGATCGCGGCCTCACGATCCTTCTTATCGCACACCGCCTGACGACCGTCATGAATTGTGACGTCATCATTGAACTCGAACACGGAAAGGTCGCTTCGCAAGGCAGCTACGACGAGCTGCTGACACACAGCGCGAGCTTCCGACAACTCGCGCAGGCTTCTCCATGAGCACGATGACCATCCACAACACCACCCTGCCTGATGTGCTGGTGGTTGAAACCACACGATTCTCGGACCTGCGGGGCGCCTTCAGCCGCCTCTTCTGCGAGCGTGAGCTTGCCGAGGTAACCGGAGAGCGTCGCATCTTGCAGATCAATCACTCGCGCACACTGTCAAAAGGTGCGATTCGCGGTTTGCACTACCAGCGCCCACCACACGCCGAAATGAAGCTCATACGCTGCATCCGGGGCAAGGTGTGGGATGTCGCGGTCGATCTAAGGCAAGGCTCACCGACTTTTTTACACTGGCATGCCGAGGAACTCACACCTGAAAATGGCCGCATGCTGGTCGTTCCCGAGGGCTGTGCACACGGCTTTCAGGTGCTCGAGGAAAACAGCGAGATGTTGTATCTGCATACCGCCTTTTACAAACCTGAAGCCGAAGGCGGCCTTGCCTATAACGACCCTAAACTGGCTATCACCTGGCCGCTTCCCGCGACCGATGTCTCGGAAGGTGATCGTGGCCGCCAGCACATTAATCACGATTTCACAGGACTTGCCGCATGAACTGCCGCCATTGCAACACTCCCCTGCAGCATGTATTCCTCGATTTGGGGTTTGCGCCGCCCTCCAATGCATATCTGACCAAGGCGCAGCTTACGCAGCCCGAGGTTCACCTCCCGMTGAAACTGTTTGTCTGTGACCACTGCTGGCTGGTGCAAACCGAGGACTTCACGCAAGCCAACGAGCTGTTCCGCTATGACTATGCGTACTACTCGTCGACCTCGATCAGTTGGCTCGATCACGCCGCACGCTACACCACAGCGATCACCAAACGCTTCGGACTCGGTTCCGAGAGTTTCGTGATTGAAGTTGCCTCCAATGACGGTTATCTGCTTCGCAACTTTCTGCCGCCGGGAATCCCCTGCCTCGGCATCGAACCCACAGAAGGTACAGCCAAGGCCGCAGAGAATCTCGGCATTCCGGTACTACGCGAGTTTTTCGGTGATACGTTGGCCAAACGCCTGGCAGCTGAAGGCAAACAGGCCGATCTCATCATCGGTAACAACGTCTATGCGCACGTACCGGACATCAACGACTTCACACGTGGCCTCAAGTCGGTGCTCAAGCCGACTGGTGTGATCACGCTCGAATTCCCGCACCTTATGCAACTGATCGAGCACAACCAGTTCGATACGGTCTACCACGAACATTTTTCCTACTTGTCACTGCAAAGCGTCAGCCGTATCTTCGACCAGGCCGGCCTGCGTGTGTGGGACGTCGAAGAACTCAGCACCCATGGCGGCAGCCTGCGCGTCTACGGTTGCCACCGCGAGGACACACGCGAGAGTACCGGCGCGGTCGCGCGTATTCTCGAAGACGAACGGCGCCACGGCCTCCGTGACTTGAACACGTATCTGAATTTTCAGCCGAAGGCCGATCGGGTCAAAAACAAGTTACTTACCTTTCTGATCGAGCAAAAGAACGCCGGCAAAAAGGTCGCGGCCTACGGCGCGGCTGCCAAGGGAAATACCCTGTTGAACTATGCGGGTGTCAAGCCAGACCTGCTGGCATATGTTTGCGACGCCGCTCCATCCAAGCAGGGCAAATACCTGCCTGGCAATCACATTCCAATCCTCCCACCATCGGCAATGGCCGAACACCGCCCGGACGTGGTGGTTATCCTGCCTTGGAATATCGCTGCCGAAGTCATGCAACAGCAAGCCCACGTGCGAACTTGGGGCGGCAATTTTGTGGTTGCGGTTCCCGAACTGAAAATCATGGCGTGAATTAAGCATGCTTCAACCACTCGATCCAGTTCGCAATTCACACTGAAAATTAGTACCTTAATGCGTGCGTAGCGCGTCAACACCGATTCGGCTTTTGCCAAAATCTTTCGTCTCTGGAGAAAACAATGTCAAACGACCCTCGTGACCTAAACGGTCAAAAATTACAACGAGCACTTTCGACGCTTGGACGCGATGCCTTGTTGCGCAGACGTCTGATTGACTGGTTGAAGGAAGCAGAAAAAACCTTCGACTATCAAGGTTCGGTTCGCGATGACATTACGGGCCCGATTATCGATGCGCTTCACACCGAAGATGACCGATATGAAAAGACACTGCAGGATGGAACACGCTTTGAGTTTCTCTACCGAACAAAAATTGCGAGGGATTTCATGCTTTCGGAGCGGGAAAATCCTACTCATGTCTGGGAACCTCAAACGACAAGATTACTGCAACACCTGTCCGCCCACAGCGACGGCGATGTTCTGATAGGTGGCGCATATTTTGGCGATCATGCCATTTTATTGGCTCGCCAACTGCAGAAAGAAGACCGTCAGG
>NZ_JBFUCA010000094.1:0-11204 GCF_056405475.1 Polaromonas sp. P1_G4 | reverse complement strand
GGCCGAGGCTGGGGACTGGCGTCAACCCCTGGAGCAGGTGCGCGAAGCGCTGTCAATGCGTTACCAGCCGCTAATTGCCTGAGTTCACCGAGGGCCCGCGCAAGGCATCATGACCGCGACTTGCCTTGCGACGGCCGGAACTCGGCGGGCAAAGCCCTGGGCCTCGTACCGGCCTGTGCACAGGCCCTGACGGGGCAGGGCAGACTGCCTACAATGGCCGCATGACCTTCCTTCGCTCCACGCCCGCTTCCACCGCCAACAAATCCACTGTCTCGTCCGCTGCGCGGCCGACCACGGAGTCCACATCCGGACGGCTGGCGATTGCCGAAAAGCTGCTGCTGGCGCCTTTCGGCCTCACGCAGGCGCATCTGAGCCGCGCGCTGGGCGAAATTACCTCCCACGGCGCCGATGATGCCGATCTCTACTTCCAGTACACCCGCAGCGAAGGCTGGAGCCTGGAAGAGGGCATCGTGAAGACCGGCTCTTTCAGCATCGATCAGGGCGTGGGCGTGCGCGCTGTCAGTGGCGAAAAGACCGCCTTTGCCTACTCCGATGACATTTCCGAGGCGTCGCTGCTGGATGCGGCGCGCACGGTGCGCAGCATTTCTGCGGGCGGCAAGGCTGCCCGCGTCAAGACGCCCGCCCGGAAGGTGGCCGGCAGCCGTTCGCTCTACCAGGGCCTGGACCCGATCGCCACGCTGGACAGCACCGCCAAGGTCCAGTTGCTCGAGAAAGTCGAAAAACTCGCCAAAGCCAAGGATCCGCGCATCGTGCAGGTGATGGCGGGCCTGGCCAGTGAATACGACGTGGTGATGGTCGCGCGCGCCGACGGCACGCTCGCCGCCGACGTGCGACCGCTGGTGCGTCTGAGCGTGACGGTCATTGCCGAGCAGAAAGGCCGTCGTGAAGTCGGCTCGGGCGGCGGTGGCGGGCGTTTTGGCCTGGCTTATTTTGACGATGCGCAGATCGCCGAATACGTGAACGACGCGGTGAAAGCCGCACTGACCAATCTCGATGCGCGCCCCGCGCCGGCCGGCGAAATGACAGTGGTGCTGGGCTCGGGTTGGCCCGGCATTTTGCTGCATGAGGCCATCGGYCACGGCCTGGAAGGCGACTTCAACCGCAAGGGCTCCAGCGCGTTTTCCGGCAAGATCGGCCAGCGCGTGGCAGCCAAGGGCGTAACGGTGCTGGACGACGGCACGATTGCCGACCGCCGCGGCTCGCTCAACGTGGACGACGAAGGCAACGCCAGCCAGCGCAACGTGCTGATTGAAGACGGCATCTTGAAGGGCTACATCCAGGACTCGCTCAACGCGCGCCTGATGAAGGTCAAGCCCACCGGCAACGGCCGGCGTGAGAGCTATGCCCATGTGCCCATGCCCCGCATGACCAACACCTACATGCTGGGCGGCGACAAGCAGCCCGAAGAAATCGTGGCCAGCATCAAGAAGGGTCTATACGCCACCAACTTCGGCGGCGGCCAGGTCGACATCACTTCGGGCAAGTTCGTGTTTTCGGCCAGCGAAGCCTTCTGGGTCGAAAACGGCAAGATTCTTTACCCCGTCAAGGGGGCGACGATTGTCGGCAACGGCCCCGACGCCTTGACCCGCGTCACCATGATGGGCAACGACATGCAGCTCGACAGCGGCGTGGGCACCTGCGGCAAGGAAGGCCAGAGCGTGCCAGTGGGCGTGGGCCAGCCGACGCTGCGCATCGACGGCCTGACCGTGGGCGGGACGGCCTGAGTCTGTAGGTGGAAATCGTGGGCAGGTGCGCTTTTTTTTTGGGGGTTTGGGTCGTAGCAACTTATTGCGGCATGCCGTTGGTGCGGGCTGAGCCTGCTTGCGATAGCGGTGGCAGGTTGAAAAAAATCAGCGGCTCCTATGTTGCCAAGCAGCTTTGGGACGAGCTTGTCCTCAAAAAAAATTGGAGCGAGGTGACCAGTAAAAACAGTCCCATGAATGGTTATCCCACGCTATGGATTGATAAAACCGGTGAGCCGACGCTTTCTTCATGGCACGAAGCGGCTTCAAACGCTTGCTTGAACGCTTCGGGGGACAAACTCTGGGCTTATTCCAAAGACGATCCCAAGCGCCAGAGGCTTCAATACATTCGGATTGGCGATATAGGTGAGACTGTTTTAAGTGATGCATTGCTGGGACGGATATTTGGGAAGCAATGTTTTCAGGACGCGAAAGGAGCGCGTTGGTGTTTTGATCGCGGCACTCTTGCGATAGGCGAGCGCAAATATGTAGCACAGCTTGTGATGGATGGCTCAGAGATGCCCGGCTATGGCACGCCATTGAGCGTAGGAGGACAGAAAGACTTCTGGATTTTTGTGCCCTATGCCACCGGCTATAAAGTATTCAGGGATGTGTTGGCCTCCGACCCCAAGAGAAAACCAATTAACCCCAACGTGGATATTCCCTGGCAAATCCTTCAAAAATTGTCGTGAGTTGATAGCTCAACTTGAGCTGTGCTACATTTCAGCTTATGAATTCCGCCAAGTTTTATTTTGGTTACTTTTGGTTCTCAAGCGCTTCCGGCGGTAGAGAGATCAACGCGTGACCCGATAAAACGCACCGATTCTCCAAAAACCGCCGGACCTCCGGCGGTTTTTTTTTGCCCGTTTTAATTGTGTGTACTGCCCCGAATTGACCGACATCTAGAAAAGGAAACCTGCGATGAATGCCAAAGCCACCTCCGCCAGCGACAGCTGGTATGCGAGCGTCGAAAAGACCAGCCAGACCGACGACGAACGCATCAAGGACATCACCGTGTTACCCCCTCCCGAGCATCTCATCCGCTTTTTCCCGATCCGCGGCACCGCCGTCGAGACGCTGATCAGCAAAACCCGCAAAAGCATCCACAACATCATCCAGGGCAAGGATGACCGCCTGCTTGTCGTCGTCGGGCCGTGCTCCATCCACGACCCGATGGCTGCGCTGGACTATGCCCGCAAACTCGTCGAACAGCGCAAGAAGTACGAAGGCACGCTGGAAATCGTGATGCGCGTCTACTTCGAAAAACCGCGTACTACCGTCGGCTGGAAGGGCCTGATCAACGACCCGTACCTGGACGAAACCTTCCGCATCGACGAAGGCCTGCGCATCGCGCGCCAGCTGCTGATCGACATCAACCGCCTGGGCCTTCCTGCCGGCAGCGAGTTCCTCGACGTGATCTCACCGCAGTACATCGGCGACCTGATCTCCTGGGGCGCCATCGGTGCGCGCACCACCGAAAGCCAGGTGCACCGTGAACTGGCTTCGGGCCTCTCGGCGCCCATCGGCTTCAAGAACGGCACTGACGGCAACATCCGCATCGCGACCGACGCCATCCAGGCGGCGGCGCGCGGCCACCATTTCCTGTCGGTGCACAAAAACGGCCAGGTCGCCATTGTGCAGACCAACGGCAACAAAGACTGCCACGTGATTTTGCGCGGCGGCAAGGCGCCCAACTACGACGCGGCCAGCGTCGCGGCGGCCTGCAAGGAGCTCGAAGCCTCCAAGCTGCCGGCCACGCTGATGGTGGATTGCAGCCACGCCAACAGCTCCAAGCAGCATGAAAAGCAGGTCGAAGTGGCGCGCGACATTGCAGGCCAGGTGGCAGGCGGCTCGCGCCATGTGTTCGGCCTGATGGTGGAAAGCCACCTCACTGCCGGCGCGCAAAAATTCACCCCTGGCAAGGACGACTCCAAAGCGCTGGAATACGGCAAAAGCATCACCGACGCCTGCCTGGGCTGGAACGACTCGCTGGACGTGCTGGAAATCCTTTCGACCGCTGTGCAGGCACGCCGGGCCAAGAAGTAAGGTCTGCCACGCGGGTTTGTGCGAATAGCCACCAGGCCCGCAAGTCGCCGACCATGAACCCCCGATCAGGAGCCCATCATGCGCAGCGAAGTCAGTGTGACCTTCAAGGACAGCCCGCCGGTGCGGCTGGACCTCAACGAAGTGCAGCCCATGCCGCACGATGTGGCGCGTTGGTGGCTGGACGACCAGTTCACGCAAATGGGCTGTGAGCCGCTGCGGCCCACGGGCAAATTGCTGACCGCCGACAAGGTGGTGGTGGTGGCCCAGGCGGCTGGGCCGGTGAAGTTTGCCGAAGCCAAGTGGGCTCAGGAATTTGCCCGGGCGTCGAGCGCGGCGCTGGGCAAGCCGGTTGTGCATGTAGATGTCACAACATTAAGCATCAGCTTCTAGGTCCCCACGCCTCGATTTTCTTAAGCAATTCAGGCCTCTAGCCAGTGCCAATCATGCGCTGATTGCTGCTAAATTGATAGCAAGACAGATTTCAGCTCACGGCATTCTCGCCGTCACGCTTTCAGCGCCTGCAGCAGTTTCGCGTGAATCCCGCCAAACCCGCCGTTGCTCATGCACAGCAAGTGGTCGCCCGGCCGCGCTGCGGCCAGCACCTGCTCGATCAGCTGGTCAATGGTGCCGGCCACCTGCGCGCGATCCCCCATGGGCGCGAGCGCGGCGCGCGCATCCCAGTCCAGTCCGCCGGCGTGGCAAAACGCCAGATCGGCCTGCTCCAGGCTCCAGGGCAACTGGGCCGTCATGGCGCCCAGCTTCATGGTGTTGCTGCGCGGCTCGAAGATGGCAAGGATGCGTTCGCTGCCCCGGCCTGCGCTTTGCAGCTGGCGGCGCAGGCCGTCCACCGTGGTATGGATGGCGGTGGGGTGGTGGGCGAAGTCGTCATACACGGTGATGTCGCCGTCTTTGCGCGGGATCACGCCGCGTACTTCCATGCGGCGCTTGACGTTCTGGAACTCCGCCAGCGCCCGGGCCGCGGCTTCGGGCGCCACACCGACGTGCTCAGCCGCCGCGATGGCGGCCAGCGCATTGAGCTGGTTGTGCACGCCGCTGATGCCCCACTGCACATGGGCCACGGCCTCGCCGGCCTTGAGCACATGAAAGTCGTGCGGTTCGCCGTGGGCCATGAAGCCGCTCTTGTTCAGCAGGCCGCTGCCGAAGAGCAGTTGCTCACTCCAGCAGCCCTGGGCCAGCACGCGCTGCAGGCTGGCTTCGGCGGCATTGACGACCACGCGGCCTTGCGAAGGGATGGTGCGCACCAGATGGTGAAACTGCCGTTCGATGGCCGCCAGATCGTCAAAAATGTCGGCGTGGTCGAACTCGAGGTTGTTCAGGATGGCCGTGCGCGGGCGGTAGTGCACGAACTTGCTGCGCTTGTCGAAAAAGGCGGTGTCGTATTCGTCGGCCTCGATGACAAAGGTATTGCCTTCGCCCAGCCGGGCCGACACGCCGAAGTTCAGCGGCACGCCGCCGACCAGGAAACCCGGCTTCAGCCCGGCAGCTTCGAGAATCCAGGCCAGCATGGCCGTGGTGGTGGTTTTGCCATGCGTGCCAGCCACTGCCAGCACATGGCGTGGCCCGGTCGGGTGGTGGGTCGGGTGGTGGAGCACATGGCCCGAGAGCCATTGCGGGCCGCTGGTATAAGGCTTGCCGCTGTTCAGGATGGCTTCCATGAGCGGGTATTTGGCGCTGCCATCGGCAAGCCGGGCACGGGACACCACGTTGCCGACCACGAACACGTCGGGCTCAAAGGCCAKCTGGTCGGCGCCGWAGCCCTCGATCAGCTCAATCCCCAAACCGCGCAGCTGGTCGCTCATGGGCGGGTAGACGCCGGTGTCGCAGCCTGTCACTTTGTGCCCTGCTTCCCGCGCCAGGGCGGCCAGGCCTCCCATGAAGGTGCCGCAGATTCCCAGAATATGTATGTGCATGGCCTGTATTCTAGGCAGGGCTATCCGCGGGCCTCACACGCCTGGATCCGGTGGCCAGGCGAAAATTCAAGGAAAAAGTGCCTCCCGGCCAATATGGATAAGCGCAACCAGCTATTGATTTCATAGCGGTCGGGTGTGCCGTGGGCTGGGGTGAACTTTAGCGTCTGGCGGGAACCCAACCCAAGGCACAATCGCTTCGCCCACACCCGCATCATTGATCCGCATCACCCATTGACCTTCGATTTTGGCCTTTCCTGGCCGAAGCCAGCCGATCTTGACACCTCATACCCTTAAATCCGAAATCGCCGCCACGGCCGCAGCGCTGGTGGTGGAAGAAGGGCTGGAATATGGTCCGGCCAAACGCCGCGCCGTCAAACAGATGGCCTTGCCGGCCCGTACCGAGCTGCCGGGCAATGACGAGCTGGAAGACGCCGTCCGCGAATACATCGCACTTTTCTGTGCCGACACCCAGCCCGCCGAGCTGGCGGCCCTGCGTGAACTGGCGCTGGTCTGGATGGAGCGGCTGGTGCAATTTCGGCCCTACCTGGGCGGCGCCGTCTGGCACGGCACGGCCACCCGGCTGTCCGACATTTACATCCAGCTGTTCTGCGATGACCCCAAATCAGCCGAGATTGCCCTGATTGAGCACAATGTGGACTACGAGCCGCGTACCGTGACCGGCTTTACCGGCGACAGCGTGGAAGCGCTCAGCCTGCGAAGTGTGTGCAAACCTTTGAATGAGACGGTGGGCGTGCACCTGATGGTCTATGACCACGACGACCTGCGCGGTGCCCTGCGGCCCGACGTCAAAGGCCGGACCCCGCGGGGCGACCTGGCTGCCGTGCAAAAATTGCTCTCCCCCCAAACCGGAACTTCAAACACGTGAATCGCAGAAACATGCTTTATGGCGGCGCCGCCGCCTTGGCCGGCCTGGCGGGTGCAGGCGTCGCCTGGTGGAAATTCCAGCCCCATGCAGTGGATGAAAAGGTGGTGGCGCCTACTCCCGGCAGCCCATCTGGCAGTGCGACCGACGCATTCTGGAGCCTGAACTTCGACACGCCCGACGGCAAGAACCTGTCCTTGAGCAGCTTTCGCGGGAAGCTGCTGTTGGTGAATTTCTGGGCCACCTGGTGCCCGCCCTGCGTAGAGGAATTGCCTTTATTGGATTACTTCTATCAGGAAAATCGCGATAAAAACCTGCAAGTGCTGGGTTTGGCTGTCGATCAGCCCAGCGCGGTGCGAACCTGGCTGCAAACCAGACCGCTGCATTTCCCGGTCGGCATGGCCGGCCTGGGTGGAACGGAGCTCAGCAAGTCACTGGGCAATATCGCCGGCAGTTTGCCTTTTACCGCGGTGTTCAGCGCCTCGGGTGAACTGCTTCACCGCAAGATCGGCAAGGTCCTGCCGGAAGACCTGGCGCTCTGGGCCAAGCTCAATTAGGCGCAAGGCATTGCTGATGGGCCGTGCTGCATCGAAACCTTCGGTAACAGCCGGGAACAGCCTCTAACGGTATCTTCCGCGGGGTTTTTGAGGCGGAGCAGCCAGCCGCCAGACGGTTGGGAATGGCCTCCGGCTTGATGTACACTCTGCGCTTTCCCGGGGTAAGCCGCCTGGCTCGTCCCCGCAGTAATTAACTGATAAGCGCTTTAAAGCGTAAAAGCAGAAAGTAAGTGAAAAAAGAAGGAAGATCGGTGGCCGCGTCAAGTGCCTGCCGTTTCCAGCCTTTCAGTCAAAAAAGCTGCGCCGAGATCCCGCGCCAGCATCTACCGTCGTTGGAGAGAACCTATGGATTTAAGAAAACTCAAGACCCTGATCGACCTCGTCTCAGAGTCCAACGTCTCCGAGCTGGAGATCACTGAAGCCGAAGGCAAGGTGCGTATTGTCAAATCCAGCGGCGCCCCCCTGGTGATGCAGCAGCCGGTTGCCATGGTAGCAGCTCCCGCAGCGGCGCCTGCGGCCGGCGCGCCTGCCGCACCGATCGCCGAGGCGGCGCCCGCAGCCCCCGCCGGGCATGCCGTCAAGTCGCCCATGGTGGGCACTTTCTACCGCTCTGCCAGCCCCGGCGCCAAGCCTTTTGTCGAAGTGGGCAGCGTCATCAAGGAAGGCGAAACCATCTGCATCATTGAGGCCATGAAGATCCTCAACGAGATCGAAGCCGACAAATCGGGCACTGTCACCAAGATTCTTTCGGAAAACGGCCAGGCTGTCGAATACGGCCAACCCCTCTTCATCATTGAGTAAGCGGGCGCCTTGCCTCCTTTCCAAACCAGGCTTACCGACGCATGTTCAAGAAAATACTGATCGCCAACAGGGGTGAGATTGCCCTGCGCATCCAGCGCGCCTGCCGCGAACTCGGCGTGAAGGCCGTGATGGTCTATTCCGAAGCCGACCGCGAGGCCAAATACATCAAGCTGGCCGACGAGTCGGTCTGCATCGGCCCGGCGCCTTCCAAAGACAGCTACCTCAACATGCCCGCCATCATCTCGGCAGCCGAGGTGACGGATGCTGAAGCCATCCACCCCGGATATGGTTTCCTGAGCGAAAACGCCGACTTCGCCGAGCGCGTGGAAAAAAGCGGCTTCAAGTTCATTGGCCCCACGCCGGAATCAATCCGCATCATGGGCGACAAGGTCTCGGCCAAGCAGACCATGATCAAGGCCGGTGTGCCCTGTGTACCTGGCTCCGAAGGCGCCTTGCCCGATGACCCGGTCGTCATCAAGCGCACTGCCAAGCAGGTCGGCTATCCCGTCATCATCAAGGCGGCCGGCGGTGGCGGCGGGCGCGGCATGCGCGTGGTGCATACCGAGGCAGCCCTGCTGCACGCGGTGCAGACCACCAAGGYCGAAGCCGGCGCGGCTTTCGGCAACCCCGAGGTCTACATGGAGAAATTCCTGCAGAACCCGCGGCACATCGAAATCCAGATTCTGGCGGACCAGCACAAGAATGCGGTCTGGCTGGGTGAACGCGACTGTTCCATGCAGCGCCGCCACCAGAAAGTCATCGAAGAAGCGCCGGCGCCCGGGATTCCGCGCAAGCTGATCGAGCGCATTGGTGAGCGCTGCGTCGCCGCCGTCAAAAAGATCGGCTACCGTGGCGCGGGCACCTTTGAGTTTCTCTACGAAAACGGCGAGTTCTACTTCATCGAGATGAACACGCGTGTCCAGGTCGAGCATCCGGTCACCGAATGGATCACCGGCGTGGACATCGTGCGCACCCAGATCATGGTGGCGGCCGGTGAAAAGCTGCCTTTTGCCCAGCGCGACATCCAGCTCAAAGGCCATTCGATTGAATGCCGCATCAACGCGGAAGATCCCTACAAGTTTGTCCCTTCGCCGGGCCGTATCACGACCTGGCACACGCCGGGCGGACCGGGCGTGCGGGTGGACTCGCATATTTATGCCAACTACTTTGTGCCGCCCAACTATGACTCGATGATCGGCAAGATCATTGTTCACGGTGATACGCGTGAGCAGGCGCTGGCCCGCATGAGCACGGCGCTGGCCGAAACCGTGGTGGAAGGCATCAACACCAACATCCCGTTGCACCGCGAACTGATGGTGGACGCCAAGTTCATGGACGGCGGTACCAATATCCACTACCTTGAAGAGTGGCTCTCCAAACGAGAGAGATAAAGCCCCCACGGTGGATGTGGCCCCCACGATCGCTCACTTCGTGTAGCTTCCTGCCCCCCGAGGGGGCCGCCGCGCCTGCGGTCTGGCAAAGCCAGTCCCGCGGCCCCGGCTTGAATTGAATACCTGTCGCCTCGGCGTACAACTGGTGATGAACGATGTTTGAACTGATCCTGCTGGCTCCTGTCGACGAAGTCGAAACCCTTAGCGAGGCGCTCGACGCGCTCGACGCGCTCAGTGTGTCGGTGGAAGACGCCGATGCGCAGACGCCGGCTGAGCAGGCTTTGTTCGGTGAACCCGATATGCCACCGCCCAGGGCTGGCTGGGAGCGTTCGCGAATCGTCTCGCTGTTTGCCACTGAAACTCTGGCGCGCGATGCGGCGGGCGTGCTGGCTGCCCAGGACTTCTTTGCAGCCTGCAGCGTGGTGGCTGTTCAGCCTGTGCCGGAACAAGACTGGGTGCGGCTCACGCAGTCGCAGTTCGCGCCGGTCGATATCACCCCCGAATTCTGGATCGTGCCGACCTGGCATGAGCCGCCTGCCGAGGCCAAACAGGTGATTCGCCTGGATCCAGGCTTGGCCTTCGGCACCGGCACCCATCCGACCACGCGCATGTGCCTTCGATGGGTGGCTGGTCAGGGCGCTGCAGGCAACAACCTCGGCCGTGTCCTGGATTACGGCTGCGGTTCCGGCATCCTGGCCATTGGTGCGGCGAAGTTCGGCGCGACCGAAATCGATGCCGTCGACATCGACCCGGCTGCCGTGGAGTCGACGCGCGCCAATGCCGAAGCCAACCATGTGGTGCTCAATGCTGGGCTTCCGGAGAAGGCGTCTGGCAAATACCAGATCGTGCTGGCCAACATCCTCGCCACGCCGCTCAAGGTGCTGGCGCCGCTGCTGTGCGCGCATGTCGAAAAGGGCGGCCATCTCGTGTTGGCCGGCATTCTGGATCGCCAGGCGGAGGAACTCAAGGAAGCCTACGCTCCCTATTGCCAGCTCACTGTGCACGATGCGCAAGAAGGCTGGATCTTGATGACCGCCGGCTTCTGAGCCGGCCCAATCCCGCGCATGGCGGTTTTCAGGCCGTCAGCGGGGGTGAGCCCCCTACAATACAGCGCTAAATGAGCCTGATTACGCGCTGCCCCGCATGCGGCACGATGTTCAAAGTCGTGACCGACCAACTCAAAGTCTCACAGGGCTGGGTGCGATGCGGGCATTGCGCTGAAGTCTTTGATGCGTCCGCGCATCTGCTGCCGCGTGACATGGCATCGCCCGTGCCCGCCGTACCGTTTGCGGTCGGGGACACCGAACCCATGCCGCTGCCGGAATTTGTCCCTTCTGCGCCGGCGCCGCCAGTCGTGGCTGTTGCCGCTGCTGCGGAATCACAGGAATGGGCGCCGGCCAGGTCATTTGCCGACCGGGTGCCGCTAAGGCCTTCCGGCACTGGCCCTGCCGATGCGCAGGACAGTGCGGCTGATTTTGACCCTGTACGCTGGAAGCGGGCCCAACAGGAACGCCAGCAGGATCCGCTGGAACTGCCTGATAGCGTGTTGCCGGATGAGCCGCCAGCCCGCCGGCCGGTGATGGTGCGCCCGGCGGTCGACGATGATTCCAGTTTTGCCTTTTCGGACGTGGACTCCGGCATGCCGGATTCGCGCGTGGAGCACGATGTGTCTTTTGTGCGGGAGGCCAGGCGCAAGGCGTTCTGGAAACGGCCGCTGACCCGGTGGACCATGGCCTTGTTATCCCTGCTGCTGCTGGCCGTGCTGGTCTTGCAGTGGGCTGTCCAGCAAAGGGACACGCTGGCCGCCCTGGAGCCCCGGCTCGTGCCGGCGC
>NZ_JBFUCA010000093.1:0-11305 GCF_056405475.1 Polaromonas sp. P1_G4 | reverse complement strand
CCTCTACGCTGCGCATGAACGACGATGCCATCATCATCCTGGATCCGGTTAACCTGCCCGTCATCCAGAACGCCATGGCCAAGGGCGGCAGGAACTGGATTGGCGGCAACTGCACGGTGAGCTGCATGCTGATGGGCGTGGGCGCGCTGTACAAGGCGGGCCTGGTCGAATGGATGACCAGCATGACCTACCAGGCGGCGTCCGGCGGCGGCGCCCAGCACATGCGCGAGCTGCTGACCCAATATGGCACGCTCAATAGCGAAGTCCGCGCCTTGCTGGACGATCCCAAATCAGCCATCCTGGAAATCGACCGCCGCGTGCTGGCCAAACAGCAATCACTGAATAGCGATGAGACGGCCAATTTCGGCGTGCCGCTGGGTGGCTCCCTCATTCCCTGGATCGACAAGGACCTGGGTAACGGCATGAGCAAGGAAGAATGGAAGGGCGGCGCGGAAACCAACAAGATCCTGGGCCAGGGTGCTGGTTTCGGCACGGCTGAAACGCCGGTCGACGGCTTCTGCGTGCGCATAGGCGCGATGCGCTGCCACAGTCAGGCCCTGACCTTCAAGCTGAAGAAGGACGTGCCGTTGGCCGATATCGAGGCCATGATCGCCGCAGACAACCAGTGGGTCAAAGTTGTGCCCAACACGCGTGAGGCCTCGATCAAGGACCTCACACCCGTCGCCGTGACGGGCACCATGCAGATTCCGGTGGGTCGCCTGCGCAAACTGGCCATGGGCCCCGACTACCTCGGTGCTTTCACCGTGGGCGATCAGTTGCTCTGGGGTGCGGCCGAACCGCTGCGCCGCATGCTTCGTATACTGCTTCAGGGGTAAATAATTCGGGGTGAGCGGTTGCCAACATGCGGCCACTCATCCGTAACCACTTGTTTCCGTGCGTTGTCGTCTGACAACATCCTGAACATGTAAGTTGATGCTAACTCGATGTGTCAAAACTTAAGTGGTGTCTTAGCTTGTCAGCCTAATGCCTTGATGTTAAGGTTGTTTTTCGAAAATTCGCATCGAGGTTTTTGTGCGCTTAAGCAGAATAAAGTTACATGCAGACCGAGCACTGGAGGCTCCCAACCCCATGAATAAACGCGGTCGTTGGCGTATTGGCGCCCTGGCGAGTGCCATTGCATTGCTGGGCAGCCTGGCAAGTCTTGAAGCCCATGCGCTTGCGCTGGGCCGGATCACCGTTCAATCGGCGCTGGGTGAACCCCTTCGCGCCGAAATCGAGATCACGGACCTCAAGCCCGATGAAGCAGCCAGCCTTCGGGCCGGTGTTGCACCGGCAGAAGCCTTCAAGGCAGCAGGCATGGAATACGGCACGGTGGTCACCGGTGTCGAAGTCAGCCTGCAACGTCGGACGGACGGACGGTCTTTCCTGCGATTGAGCAGCAACCGCCCCGTTACCGAGCCTTTCGTGGACCTCATCCTGGAGGCCAATTGGTCGAACGGGCGAATTACACGCGACTACACCATGCTGTTTGACCCGCCGGCACTGCGGTCCGGCAGTAGCGGCACAGCAGTTGCGCCAACTGCACCTGTGCTGTCGCGCCCCGGTTCGCCCAATGCCGCGCCGCCCTCCAAAGGCATTGCGTCCATCCCCTATTCCCCGTCAGGCCCCGGCTCCAGTGCCACCAGGCCCGCCCCCGTAGCCAAGGCACCTGCGGCAAAGGCGGAAAAAGCCCCCGCCGGCGACACACAGGTCACCGTCAAATCCGGTGACACCGCAGGCAAAATCGCTGCCCAGAACAAGCCGTCCAGCATTTCACTGGACCAGATGCTGGTCGCCTTGCTCCGAAGCAACCCGGATGCCTTCATCGGCGGCAATGTCAACCGCATCAAGTCCGGCGCCGTGCTGGACATCCCGACCGCCGAATCGGCCGGCGCCGTCTCCCCCGGCGAAGCTACCCAGACCATCGTCGCGCAAAGCAAGGACTTCAACACTTTCCGCCGAAAACTCGCAGAAGGCGTGCCAGCGGCACAGGTAGCCGGTGCCGACCGCCAGGCCGGCGGCAAGGTGGAGGCCAAGGTGGAAGACCGGGCGCCTGCCAGCACCACCCCCGACAAGCTCACCCTGTCCAAGGGAGCCGTCAAGGGCAAGGCAGCGACAGCCGCCGAAGAAAAGATTGCCAAGGAACGGCAAGCCAAAGAAGCCTCGACACGGGTCGCGGAGCTGTCCAAAAATATCAACGAGCTCAACAAACTCGGAAGCGGTCCGGCAGCGGCACCCGCAGCCAGCGCAGCCAAAACGCCAGGTGTGGCTGTTCCAGTTCCGTCCAGCGTTACAGTCCCCACACCTGCGGCGGCTCCGGCAGCTTCGGCGCCTTCCATCGCCGCATCGGCATCCACCAAGGCAGCGGTGACAGCCACACAGCCGGCCAGCGCAGCAGTTGCGGGCACGACGCCTGCGGTTCCCATGGCACCCGCCTCTGCAGCCTCAGCCACGGCTGCAAGCGCCGAGCCGCTTGCAGCGGCTTCACAACCAGCCCCCGCGGCCAGCGAACCCGTCGCACCGGTGGCAGCCGCTCCGGCAGCACCCAAAAAACCGGTTGTTGCGCCGCCTCCGCCGCCACCTGAACCCAGCCTGCTCGACGAACTGCTGGAAAACCCCCTGGTATTGCCGGGCGTAGGCCTTCTGGTCGCGTTGCTCGCCGGATTCGGTTTTTACCGGTACCGCCAGCGCGCCGGTGGGGCCCAGGTTGACAGCTCTTTCCTTGAAAGCAGGTTGCAGCCCGATTCTTTTTTCGGCGCCAGCGGCGGCCAAAGAATTGACACGAATGAAGGCAACGCCACGGGCTCGTCCCTGGTGTATTCGCCCAGTCAATTGGACGCCGCTGGCGACGTAGACCCCGTAGCCGAAGCCGATGTGTACCTGGCATATGGACGCGACCTGCAAGCTGAAGAAATCCTCAAGGAGGCGATGCGCACCAGCCCCATGCGCGTGGCAATTCACGCCAAGCTGATGGAAATCTATGCAAAACGCCGCGACAGCAAGGCATTTGAAACTGTCGCCATCGAAGCCTTCAATCTGACCCACGGCAATGGCCCGGAATGGGCGTACATCACCGAGATGGGCCGCGAGCTCGACCCTTCGAACCCGATGTACCAGCCTGGCGGACAGCCCGCYGGCACAGCCTCCGCCGCCGGGACCTCGGCGTTCAGCCCGGGCGGTACCGTGGCCATGGTGGCTCAACCGGTCAATGTCCCTGCGCCAACACCGGCCGTGGACGTTGATCTTGACCTGGATTTCTCACTCGGTGATGAGCCTGATACAGCCACGACCCCTGCGGCAATATCGGCACCCGTTGCACCAAAACCAGTTGCCCCGCCCGTCGTCAGGAAACCGGAACCCGCCGCCCTGAACATGGATTTCAGCAGCGCAACGGTTGCCATGCCTGCGGCCAAGCCACCGGCACCTGCTGCGGCCAAACCCGCCGAAGCGGCACCCGAGATTTCCTTTCTGTCCGAAGGCCTGAACTTTGAACCCGAGCCGTTCGTCCCGCCAGCCAAACCGGTTCCGCCGGTCAAGGCCGCTCCGGCCCCGGCCCCGGCCCCGGCAGTAGCCGACAGCGGCATGCTGGAATTCGACCTGGGCTCGCTTTCACTTGACCTGAATGGCCCAACAACGGAGAGTCCCGCTCCTGAGTTTGAAGTATCTTCTTCGTCGGATGACCCGCTTGAAACCAAGTTCATGCTGGCCGAAGAGTTCCGCTCGCTGGGTGACACCGACGGTGCCCGCTCGCTGGCCGAAGAAGTGCTGGCAGAAGCCAGTGGCCCGTTGAAAGTCAAGGCGCAGGCGTTCCTGAACGCCTTGGCGTGAGCGCAGCCTGAACGCACCGCGTTCACTGCGCACCGGCCGGGGTTCAACCGTGAGGATTGCCCTCGGCATCAGCTACAGCGGAAGTGCCTACGAGGGCTGGCAAAGCCAGCTCTCGGGCAATACCGTGCAAGACAAGCTGGAGCTGGCCTTGGCCAAGTTTGCCGCCCAGCCGATTCGTACCCTCTGCTGCGGGCGCACCGACGCTGGCGTGCATGCGCTGATGCAGGTCGTGCACTTTGACACGCCGCTGCAGCGCGACATTGCCTCATGGGTGCGCGGCACCAACACCTTTTTACCCGGTGACATCGCGGTGCAATGGGCACGCGAGKTCCCCGACGAATTCCATTGCCGCGGTAGCGCCATCGCACGCAGGTACGCCTACGTCGTGCTGGAATCACCAGTGCGGCCCAGCGTGGAAGCCGGGCGTGTCGGCTGGGTGTACCGGCCACTGGATGGCACTGCGATGCGACAGGCTGTCACGCACCTCATTGGCGAGCACGATTTCAGCTCTTTCCGGGCCGCGCAGTGCCAGGCCAAGTCCCCCGTCAAAACGATCAGCCGGATCGACATCTCCGAGCGTGCCGGTACGGGCTCCAAATACTGGCGCTTCGAGTTCGAGGCCAACGCCTTTTTGCACCACATGATTCGCAACATCATGGGCTGCCTGGTGGCTGTCGGCCAGGGCAACTACCCGCCAGGCTGGCTGGCCGAGGTAAGGGATGCGCGCAGCCGCGACGCAGCCGCGCCCACTTTTTCACCCGATGGGTTGTACTTCTTGGGACCGGTCTATGAAGACCACTATGGCCTCCCAAGTCGCACAGCGGCCTATGATTGGCTTCCATGACGCCCGCCACCCGCACCCGAATCAAGATCTGCGGCCTCACCCGCGAGGAAGACGTGGACGCGGCCGTGGCTGCCGGAGCCGATGCAATCGGGTTTGTGATGTACGAAGCCAGCCCGCGCCATGTGACAGCCGAACGCGCCGCCGGACTGGCTCGCCGCCTGCCTCCTTTCGTGACGCCGGTGCTGCTTTTCGTCAATGCCCCCGCTACAAAAATCATAGCTGCTTGCGCAGGCCTACCAATGGCTTTACTACAATTTCATGGTGACGAAACACCCGAGATCTGCCTGGAGGCCGGGCGCCCGTTCATGCGCGCCGCACGCATTCCACTTGGTGAAAAAACCACTGAAAGCACGCCTGGAACCTCCGGCGGCTTTGATCTCGTAAAATACGCACAAGACTTCAAGGCCGCACAAGCCATCCTGCTCGACGCTCATGTCGAAGGTTATGGTGGCGGCGGGAAAACATTCAATTGGTCACTTCTTCCTCCAAACGTCAGCGCTCACCTCGTTTTGTCTGGTGGATTGACGCCTGCAAACGTGATCGATGGCATTTTGCAAGTCAGGCCGCGTTGCACAACGCTGGCCGTTGATGTCAGTTCGGGCGTCGAGATTTCCAAGGGAATCAAAAGCGCCTACAAGATCAACCAGTTTGTAGCGGCCGTTCGCGCCGCCGACGAACTACTTGCAAAGAGTCTTAACCATGTACGAGTACCACCAGCCTGACGTTTCAGGCCATTTCGGAATTTACGGCGGCAGTTTTGTTTCAGAAACCCTGACGCACGCCATCAATGAGCTCAAAGACGCCTACGCCAAATACCAGCACGACCCGGAGTTCCTCGCCGAATTCCATTCCGAGCTGGCGCATTTCGTAGGCCGCCCCTCTCCGATTTACCACGCCGCACGCATGAGCCGTGAACAAGGCGGCGCGCAGATTTACCTCAAGCGCGAAGACCTGAACCACACCGGCGCGCACAAGATCAACAACACCATAGGCCAGGCCATGCTGGCGCGCCGCATGGGCAAGCCGCGCGTGATTGCTGAAACCGGCGCCGGTCAGCACGGCGTGGCCACGGCCACCATCTGCGCCCGCTACGGCCTGGAATGCGTGGTCTACATGGGCAGCGAAGATGTCAAGCGCCAAAGCCCTAATGTCTACCGCATGAACCTCCTGGGCGCCACCGTGGTGCCGGTCGAAAGCGGCAGCAAGACGCTGAAAGACGCGCTCAACGAAGCCATGCGCGACTGGGTCGCCAACGTGGACAACACCTTCTACATCATTGGCACCGTGGCAGGCCCCCACCCCTACCCCATGATGGTCCGCGACTTCCAGAGCGTGATCGGCACCGAATGCCTGCAGCAGATGCCGGAGTTCATCGGCACGAAGCAACCCGACGCAGTGATCGCCTGCGTGGGCGGCGGCAGCAACGCCATGGGCATCTTCCATCCCTATATCCAGCACGCCAAAACCCGCTTGATCGGCGTCGAGGCCGCAGGTGAAGGCCTGGACAGCGGCAAGCACTCCGCGTCGCTGCAGCGTGGCCTGCCCGGCGTGCTGCACGGCAACCGCACCTATGTGCTGCAAAACGACGACGGCCAGGTGACCGAAACGCACAGCATCAGCGCGGGCCTCGACTACCCCGGCGTCGGCCCCGAGCACGCATTCCTCAAAGACATCGGCCGTGCCGAATACGTCGGCATCACCGACACCGAGGCGCTGGAAGCTTTTCACTACCTGTGTCGCACCGAGGGCATCATTCCGGCGCTTGAATCCAGCCATGCCGTGGCCTGCGCAATGAAGATGGCTCGCACCATGCGCCCAGACCAGAGCCTGCTCGTCAATCTCTCAGGCCGGGGCGACAAGGACATCGGCACGGTAGCCGACCTTTCGGGCGCGGAGTTTTACGACCGGCCTTCGATGCGGGGCTTCTCTGTCAAGGGTGGTGCGACAACCGCGGCTTCGTTCGATGCCAGCGGCGCCAAGGGCAGCGGGGTGCAATCATGAGCCGCATTGCCACCACCTTCTCCACACTGAAAAGCCAGGGCCGCAAGGCCTTGATCCCTTACGTCACGGCGGGYTTTCCCTTTGCCGACGTTACCCCCGAGCTGATGCACAGCATGGTGGCCGGCGGCGCCAACGTGATCGAGCTGGGCGTGCCCTTTTCCGACCCCAGCGCCGACGGCCCTGTCATCCAGAAGGCGGGTGAAAAAGCCTTGTCCCTGGGCATCGGCCTGGCGCAGGTGCTGGAGATGGTGCGCCAGTTCCGCACCAAAGACAGCGCCACCCCCGTCGTTCTGATGGGCTACGCCAACCCGGTCGAACGCTACGACATCAAACACGGCGGCAGCAAAACCGAAAGCGCCTTCATCCGCGACGCTGCCGCGGCCGGCGTGGACGGCGTACTCATCGTCGATTACCCACCCGAAGAATGCGTGGAATTTGCCGCCCGGCTGCGCGCCCACGGCATGGACCTGATCTTTTTGCTGGCCCCCACCAGCACGGACGCCCGCATGGCCCAGGTGGCGCAAGTCGCCAGCGGCTATGTCTACTATGTCTCGCTCAAGGGCGTGACGGGCGCCGGCACGCTGGACGTGGACGCCGTGGAGGCCATGCTGCCGCGCATCCGCAAGCATGTGAACGTACCCGTGGGCGTGGGCTTCGGCATTCGCGACGCCGCCACGGCCAAGGCCATCGGCAAGGTGGCCGACGCGGTGGTGATCGGCAGCAAGATCATCCAGCTGATTGAAAACCAGCCGCGTGACAAGGTGGCAATCGTTGCCAGGGACTTTTTGAAGGAAATCCGTACTGCTTTGGACTGACTTTTAATGGGCGAAACCCGGCGCATAATTGCGCTTTTCGCCCGGCAAATGCGTCTGGATCCCGCTCGACACCCTAAGGACTTACCCAATGTCTTGGTTAGAAAAACTTCTTCCCCCAAAAATCAGCCCCACCGATCCGACCGAGCGTCGAAGTGTGCCCGAGGGCCTGTGGATCAAGTGCCCGAGTTGCGAAGCCGTGCTCTACAAAACCGACCTGGAAAAAAACCAGAACGTCTGCCCGCAGTGCAGTCACCACCACCGCATAGGCGCGCGCGCCCGGCTGGACGCCTTTCTGGACCCGGAAGGCCGTTATGAACTGGGCCAGGAAGTGCTGCCCGTCGACGCCCTCAAGTTCAAGGACAGCCGCAAATACCCCGAACGCCTGAAAGAAGCCCTGGAAAACACCCAGGAAACCGACGCCCTGGTGGTGATGGGCGGCGCCGTTCACAGCATCGGCGTGGTGGTCGCCTGCTTTGAGTTTGATTTCATGGGCGGCAGCATGGGCAGCGTGGTGGGCGAGCGCTTTGTGCGCGGCGTGCACGCCGCTATCGAGCAAAAAGTGCCTTTCATCTGCTTTACCGCCACCGGCGGCGCACGCATGCAGGAAGGCCTGCTAAGCCTGATGCAAATGGCCAAAACCAATGCATCGCTGACCCGCCTGGCCAAAAAAGGCCTGCCCTACATCAGCGTGTTGACCGACCCGACCATGGGCGGTGTGAGCGCCGGCTTTGCCTTCGTGGGCGACATCGTGATCGCCGAGCCCAAGGCCCTGATCGGCTTTGCCGGCCCGCGCGTCATTGAGTCCACCGTGCGCGTCACGCTGCCTGAAGGCTTTCAGCGCGCCGAGTTTTTGCAAACCAAGGGCGCAGTCGATTTGATCTGCGACCGCAGGGAACTGCGCAAGACCGTGGCCAACTCCCTGGCCATGCTGCTGCGCCAGCCAGCCGATGCCGTCAGCTGAGAGGCCGGCAATTCCCGGAAGCAAGGCATAAGTCCCAAGGCATAAAAGGCGTATCAGCCGCACGAAAAATTCACCGCGCGGGTCACATGGGATGATGTGGTTCACGGCACTCCAAAGCACGATGAGACCATGCCAGAAGCCCTGACACTGACCTCCCTTCCCCTGTTCCCGCTGGGCGCGGTGCTGTACCCCGGCGGCGTGTTGCCGCTGCGCATCTTTGAGGTCCGTTACCTCGACATGATCGGTAAATGCCACAAGGCGGGTGCGCCTTTCGGCGTTGTTTCACTCACCGAAGGCTCCGAGGTACGCCGGCCCGCCGATGCAGGCACCCCCACGGGCGACGGCTTTGCGAACGAGGCCTTCAGCACCATCGGCACCCTGGCCACCATTACCGAGTTCTCCAGCCCGCAACCGGGCCTGATGGCCATACGCTGCACCGGTGCGCAGCGCTTTGAAATCACCCGCCGCGAAAAACTCAGGCATGGCCTGTGGATTGCCGATGTCACCCGGCTGGAAGACGACCAACCGGTGGAAATTCCGGTTGACCTGYAGGCCACGGCCAATGCCCTGGGCAAGCTGATTACAAGCCTGCAGGAACGCGAGGTGCCGCAAGCACAAATGCCGCTACTGGCGCCCTACAGGCTGAACGACTGCGGATGGGTCGCCAACCGCTGGTGCGAACTGTTGCCGATGCCGCTGGAATTAAAGCAGCGCCTGATGCAACTGGACAACCCCTTGATGCGGCTGGAACTGGTCAGCGACATTCTGGAGCGCACAGGAATTTCGCTGTAAACAAGGAACCAGCGAAATCAGATCCGGGATTTGTACTCCGGAACATGACTGGTTAACCAAGCCTTCACGGTTTCGCCGGACGGTGCGGCACCAACAGCGGATATCCAGGCTGTTACATCGTCGATGGCAACGGCCTGATCGCCCGACGATTTGGCCACACGGAGTTTGGGATGGGGAGTGGGCTCCGTGGTTTCGTCATCAGCCATCAATTCTTCAAATAGTTTTTCGCCGGGACGCAAACCGGTAAAAGTGATCGAAATGTCGTGTTCGGATTTACCCGAAAGACGAATCATCATCCGGGCCAGATCCACAATTTTTACAGGCTCACCCATATCGAGCACGTAAATCTGGCCACTGCGTCCCATAAGCCCGGCCTGCAGTACTAATTTGGCGGCCTCCGGAATCGTCATGAAATAGCGCACGATGTCGGGGTGCGTCACAGTGATCGGGCCACCACGCGCAATTTGCTCAGTGAACAGCGGAACCACAGAGCCGCTTGAGCCCAGAACATTTCCGAACCGAACCGACACAAACTGGGTGTCGGTGTACTCGCGTGCAATGCTCTGCACCACGAGTTCCGTCATGCGTTTGGTGGCTCCCATGATATTGGTGGGATTCACTGCCTTGTCAGTGGAGATCAAGACGAACTTCTGGGCACCGCATGCACCGGCCACTTTAGCGGCGTGAATGGTTCCGAGAATATTGGTTCGGACCGCTTCGATTTCGTTATTCAACTCCATCAATGGGACATGCTTGTACGCTGCCGCATGAAAAAACACCGAGGGCTTGTACTGCATTGCGATGGCCTGCAAGCGGGCATGCTCCCTGACATTGGCCGTGTAATAGAGACCTTGCATCTGCGGATGCGCTTCCCGCAGTTCCTGCTCCAGCTTGTAAATGGCAATCTCGGAGGCGTCCACACAAACCAGCCGGGCGACACCCAATCGCGCAATCTGCCGGCAAAGTTCCGACCCTATAGACCCGCCAGCACCCGATACAAACACGGTTTGACCCGAAAAAAGCTCCGCCAGTCCCTGCGTGTCCAGTTCCACCGCCTGCCTGCCCAGCAAATCTTCCAGTTCGATTTTCCTCGGACTTGCACTCTCGGACTGCAACCATTCATCCGGCCTCGGCATGGTTAGCAACGTCAGTCCGGGCGGACTGGACTGCATGAGGACCTCGCGACGCTCCCGAGAGCCCGGCGGACTGGCAATGAGCGCAGTTGATGCACCCGTAGACGCAGCCATGTCGGCAATTGCAGCCGGAAGTCCCAATACCGGTATTTGATGAAGATAACGCCCTTGCTCGGACTCAACGGATGAAGCAATACCCACACAATGCCATTGCCTGGATCCCTTGATTGCACGCAGGGCATCGGCAGCATCATGAAGCGATCCGACAATCAACAAGGCCCGGGATTCGTCCGACGGGCTACCGTGCTCAACAAATGTCCGCCAGGCAGCGCGAGCTCCGCCAAGCAATATCAATGCAACGAGTGGATGCAGCAGGAGGACAGATCGCGGAAAATTTGGATACCGGATCATCAGCACAGCTGCGGCAGCCAACAGTCCACCGAGAAACACCCCCCATACCAGTTGCCGCAGCTCGGGCAGGCCAATGTACTTCCAGATTTGGCGGTCAACGCGTGCAATGACCAGTCCGGCCGCAGACCCAGCCAACGCCCATGGCATGCTCTGTAGGGCGAGTGCTTCAAACTCCTCAGGAATATCAAAATTAAACCGCAGCCAAAATGCTGCCCACCACCCTAGACAAACCAGCAAGAGATCTGCAGTCCACAGCGAAACAGTCTCTTTACGCAAGCGCACGACGGCCCTCCGTCATGAGCAGGACATGCCGTAAATGATCAATCACGCGGTCTTGCTGAGCCGCATCAAGATTTGAACCCGAGGGCAAACAGATACCCGTTCGAAAAAGGTCCGCAGAGATATCAACACCGGACTCATGCGAAAAATAAGGAGCACCTTCAAAGAGTGGCTGCAAGTGCATGGGTTTCCAGACCGGCCTCGCCTCAATCAAGTGCCGCTCAAGCGCCTTCATCACATC